>CAYMTI010000043.1:0-7593 GCA_964393315.1 uncultured Planctomycetia bacterium | reverse complement strand
TAATTTTTTCATTGTATATAATACTGTTGAAATCCTTTATTTATATAGTGTTATAACATTTGTATGACAAGATATCCTTTCCCCTAACGAATGGCTTATTGATGCTATTTCTCTTTCTTACCGCGCCTTGTTAATTACCATTTTTAAAAAAACCTTAGATTAACAGAAAAAATCAAAATTTCCAAATTTTATTAAGAATGAAAAAGTTAGAAAAAAACAATCAAAAAATGTTTTTTTAGTAAACATCTCTAAGAGAGGTATTATTCACGTTTTTGTTTTATTAAAAAAAGTTAGATAAAAAAATTTGGCACTTCCCAATACATATGATATACTTGAGCAGGTTTCGATTTCTATATATGTAATGTAACTTATATTTATTAAAAAGGTCAAACAACTAAAAAGTTTTAAAAAGTGTTTTCGAGGAACACCTAAAAGTTTTAACCGGTGTAAAATTATGGATACGGGATCAGAGAAAAAACATAACAATGACGAATATTATTGTGGGAGTAATCCTTATGCTCCTGACGATAATATATCTGAGGCCATTAGTCTTATTGAGGCTAAGACCAATCAGGTAAAGCGTATTTGGTTAAAGATCCTTTCTTCCTGTGTAGCATTTATCTTTCTAGTGCAACAGTTATCTTATGCAGACATATATAACCACAAAAGGCTCAGTGGGATCGGTGAAGAACTTATGCAATCCGGACGGGAACAATCGCAAAGGAGTAAGTTCGCACCGAGTTACTTGAACAGACAGCAGCAGAAACATGAAGAATTGATGCGCCAAAAAATGGGGAAGGAGGATCTTGTAGGGCAGTTGACTCGCAGAAGACGCAGAGGTGAGGTCGAAGACGCTCCTTTGAAGAAAAAGAAAAGTTCCGGGGATGGTGGAGATGGTGGAGATGGTGGAGTTAATCCCGATTACACTTTGACCGAGCCCGATGATATTGATGACCCGCACGAATATAACGATTTAAATGATCAAACGGATGCTCTTGAACAGATAGATACTTTTGATATCACAAAACACCCTGTTATTGATGTCGAATACTGGAAGAAAGATGCTGAAGTTAAGCAGGAAGACAAAACCGGGCTTAATTATTGGGTCGGATATGAGGATAAAGACGATCCCGGAATGGAGCGTAAAATAAGAGAGGTCATATACTTCGGGAGTCAAAACAATGAAAAAATAGATTATATGTTTTCCGGGTACGTGGAAAATCTGGATACTAAGGTAATCGAAGAAGAGGAAACATATGTTCCTAAGTTTCGAACTGATTATGAGTATTTTGACGATTCAATAGTGAAAACCAAAAAGTATGATGTCAGCGGATTAGGACCGGAAGCTCGTAAGAAAGGCGGATTTCTGATAGAAGAGGCTGTTTTCGAAGGGAAAGATGATGGCAACCGGATAAAAACTAAGATAACCTTTGATAAAGATACCGGTAAGGCTATTTCCGCCCAGGGATTTGAATATGATGACTCGGCCAGTCTTGATGAAGAAAAAGGTTTGAGAAAGGTTTCATCATATGATACGAAGGATGTTGACTTCGATGATGATGGGGATGGGCAGATATCTGAAGAGGAGTTCGAGGATAATATAGTAAAAGCCGTTTTAACAAGTGAAACTGTTTTTGTCGGAGACAGGGACAAAGAAGTTGCGGATCATACCAAGACTTTTTCCGATGCCGGGGATGTTACTTCTACGGTCATAAATTACTATGAAGGCGGAAGAAGAGCAGAAGAACTAGGAGAGGATGATCCGGAATTCGGATACAGAAATCCTAAAGAAACAGTTGTTGTTTACCGGGGAGATGTTGATGTTGACGCGACTGACGCGGATGGCGATGGAATACTGGATGCTTATCTTAATCAGCTGGTAAGCATTTCTTTTTATGACACCAAACACAGGCTGCCCGGGGAAGAAGTTCTTGATTATGTAAGAAGTTTTGCCAGAGGGCAAATGATTCGGGATACAGTATACTTTTACGGTGAAGATGAACTTCGTGCGAGCGAAGCTAATTATAGAACCCCAATGGCGAAGTCTATAAGCTATTGGGGAGATGCAGTGAAAGATGATGGCAGTATTGATCCTAACGCTAGAGTTCGGTCAGCTACTTACTTTTATTTCAAGGGCAGATTGAAAGGAGAAGAAGTTCAGGATTACACGGAAACATTCCTTATGGATGGGGTTACAGTTAGAGATACTACGGTTTATGTTTACGAAGGAGATAACAGAGCAGAAGATTCCGATACAGAGGATCGGTTAAAAAGGACGGAAACGTATTGGAAGGTCGATGACGGGAGTGATGGTTCCGCTATAGATAAAGACGGAGAAATAAAGTCCGTTGCTAAACTAAAAAGCAAAACGATATATCAGTTCACCTCTATCACACAAAAAGGAGAAGAACTTTCCGATGTAACATACAATTACTATAAAGATGGCGTAACTGTTAGAGATACGACTGTATATTATTACGAAGGGAACTTAAGAGCTAGTGAAGCTACGAACAGGAAAGGGCAGGAGAGAAGTTCTACCTACTGGGGTGATGCCCTTGAAGAAATAGCATTTCTTGAGGGGGATGCCGGTGATGATCTGAGTAAAGTGAAGGAATATCTGTTTGCCCGTTATGCTATTGATCCTTATTCTTCAAAAGAAGATCTTCTCGATGACTTACTTGACCACGTATCAGACGGAAAAGGTTCTTTAATAAAGTTTATCCTGTCGTTATCCTCTAGCGCGGTAGAAGACGCCCAGGATGTAGGCAATATTTTACTTGATCTTTTTGACGGTGATAACAGCCTTTTGGCCTATCTTGCGGCGGTTGATATGACCGTCATAAACTCAAAAGAAGATCTCCTCAGGGAAATATTGATAGCGGCCGGACTTAACAAAGAAAGAGCAGAAATAGCGGCATCTTTTCTCAATATTGATATTGACGATTTTGCGACTTCAGAAGCGCTCTTAACGGCTTTAATAGATAAGGTGAAGGCTGAAGGGCTTGATCTTGCTTTGTTTGAAGATATTATCCTTTCGGCCGTATATGACGGGTTGACTCCGAACATTTTCTTAGATAAGCTCATAGCGCTTTCAGATGGAGTTTTTAAAGATTTCCTGGAAACGATTGATCTTGATTCTGAGGATATATTTGATGTGCAGGAACTCATAGCTTTTATCCGGGATAGCGCCTCGGCTATAGGATTTTCGGACAAGGAAATAGATGATGCGATTTCTAAGCTAATAAGTAGTGACGCGATAAAAGACGATGTGGATGGATTTTTGGTTCGGATGATTGGTATTGCGGAGGGTAATCTTGCGGCATATCTTCTTACCATTGATCTAGCTGCCGAAGGGATAACTTCTATAAGCCAGCTTATTGTTTTTCTAGAGGATAACGCGGCAGCGAATGGGTATTCCGAGGACGAAGTGACTGCAATTGTAGAAAGTATTGCTTTGAGCGTTAGCGCCGAAAGATCTATTCAAGGTTTTCTTGACAGCTTGAAGTATATGGCTGAAGGGAATCTCAAAATTTTTCTTGCGAACTTAGATATTTCACAGGAAGGGATAACCTCAATAGAGGAATTGGTAGAATATCTCGAAGAGAATGCAGCGGCTAACGGATACACTTCCGATGAGGTTCTTGCTCTTGTAAGCAGACTTGCTATTGGTGCTTCAGGTAAAAACAACATTTCCGGGTTCTTGTCTTCTTTAAAAATATATGCAGAAGGTAATTTGAAAGGATTTCTTGATGCTATAGACCTGGTTGCTTTGGGAATAGACTCCATAGAAGGACTTATAAGTTATCTGGAAGATAATGCGGCGGATAATGGATATAGTTTAACCAATGTAGCAGATGCAATATTATATTTTGCCGTTTCGGGTGAAGAAAACCTGAATGCCTTACTGGATGATCTTATTGCCGCTTCGGAAGGGAATCTTAAGAGTTTTTTAGAAACTGTGAATCTTGATCTCGAAGGTATAACTTCACTGGAGGGATTTATCTCTTATCTCAAAGATAAATCCGCATCTAACGGTTACACGGAAAATGATGTTGATACTCTTTTGCTTTCACTTGCCATTAGACTAGGGGTAGAAGATGTTGGGGGTTTTCTGAATTACATGATAGAGCTATCTAGCGGGAGTCTTAAGTCTTTTCTTGAAAACTTGGATCTTTCCTTGGAAAACATAAACATTGTAGAGGAGTTGATCCAGTATCTTAAGGATAATGCCGCGGCTAACGGGTATAACTCGTCGGATGTTGACGCTATAATGGCACTTTTAGCTTTGAGATCAAGTGCTAGGGAAGATTTGGAAGGCTTTTTAGGCACTTTGACTGAGAATGCTCAGGGCAATTTGAGGATATTTCTTGAGTCCTTGGATATTTCAACCGCGGGTATTTTAACAATAGATGAACTTATCCAGTATCTCAAGGATAATGCCGCGGCAAACGGGTATACTGATCAGGATGTTACAGATCTTGTTCTGTACGTAGCTGAATATGTTAATGGGGATGATGTCAGTACATTTTTAACCGGATTACTCGGAATAGCGTCAGGGAAGTTAAAAGATTTTCTGGAAAATATTGATCTTTCCTCAGAGAGCATAAATACGATAAAAGACTTGATCCAGTATCTCAAAGATAATGCTGCCGCTAATGGATATACAGAAGCTGATGTTGATGAGCTTATCCTTAAATTCGCTATAAAAGGGCAGGAAGATGTGGAGGCTTTTCTATCCGGACTAAAAGACCTGGCAACAGGGGAATTAAAAGACTTTTTATCGACAGTTGACCTCTCTGAAGAAGGAATAACTACAATTGACCAACTTATACAATATCTTAAGGATAATGCCGCAGCTAATGGATATACGGCATCGGATATAGATGCTCTTGTTCTTCTTCTGGCAGCAAGTGGAGAAAAAGATCTCCAGGAATTCTTGGCGGGATTAACATCCAGGGCGGATGGAAATCTTAAAACTTTCCTGGAAACGATTGATCTTGAAACGGAAGGAATAAACAGTGCGGAGGAATTGGTTCAATACCTAAAGGATAATGCTTTGGCAAACGGCTATACCGAGGATGAAGTTGATGAGCTTTTAATGCTTATGGCTGTTGAAGGGGAAGACATCGATGATCTTTTCGAGAGAATAATGCAATCTCTTATGGGATACGATGGTACATTGGAAGGGCTTATCGGAATGCTTATGTCTCTGGGAGTTAGCGGGTATGGTAACACAGAGGATCTCATGAATGCTATAGTTATGACCGGAGGTGGAGAGGGTGTCGGCCAGATGAAAAACTTGTTCGATGAACTTGAGATGACATCTCCAATAGCTGATTATACCACAGCGTCAGAGCTTTTAGCTGACCTGTTAGCGCTTGATCCGACATTGCTTAACAACAATGCCAGCGGAGAGAGTCTTATTACTCAGCTTCAGGAAAGGCTTAACGCCGGGGACCTGAATGGTGCGGAGCTTTTGACGGCATTAAAGGCGTTAGCTGCCGGTGAAGGTGTCGGAGAATTGGTTGACCTTCTTCTTAATTCCGGGATAGACAGTACGCTTCTTGAATCGATGATCAACATCATCGCGGATGGTGATCCCGAATTGCTGCTTTTACTTATGCAGGTTGATGTTTCCTCTGTAACAACTTCAGATGAATTGCTAGAGGTAATGATGAGCATACAGTCGGATGACGATTATCAGGATGGAGATACTACTAATGATATTTGCGATCTACTGGAGATACTTCTTAATACCGATCCCGATGATGGTGCAAGTTATCCGGAGAGCTTTACTTATAGATATGAAATACTTGATGACGCTAAACTTAAGTCCCAAACGTTCTATTACATAGACTATTTAGGGTCAGAAACTCCACAGTCTATTATGGATTACAGTCTTAATTACTATCGCGATGGGGAAACGGTAAAAGATACTACTGTTTATTTTTACGAAAGTACGGATCTTTCAGCTAAAACAGACGTCAGAGCGCATTTAGTCGAAGGGGATACCGAAGTCTATGTGGATAGAAACAGCAGAAAAACAAGGTCGTTGACATATAGGGGTGATGCCCGAAGCGGTAAACTTGATAGTGACGGAGACGGGTTTTGCGATCTAGAAGAAGAAGCTGTGGGGACTAATGCTTATGAGGGGGCGGAGTATCCTTCAGGTACTCCTTCAGGTACTTATACTACGAGTTATCCTGACGGGATTGATCTTACTGACGGTAGTGGGAATCGAGCGGGGGATGGTATAATTGATGACGCTTTTCGTAAGACAGAAACATTCTATACTTTTTTTGACGCGCCGTATTATACGATGCGGGGAGAGGAAGTTGCGGATTATACTTTCGCCTACACTTTTGATGGAAAGGATGTGAAAGATACTACAGTTTATTACTACGAACTTGAAACAAGGAGGGCTTGTACTCCGGAGGAGCCACTAGTTATAGTATCTGATCGGAAAAGGAGGACAGTTACTTATCTTGACAATGTTATTGCCTTATCAGAATATTCTACCAGCAGGTTGTTATTGCCGGGAGAAGATGGTTTGATTGACGGGGCCTTAAAAAGAACTGAAACATATTACTATTTTGACGATTATACCATCGCGGGTGATGAAGTCATGGATTTTACGTATAATTATGTGTTGGGGACATCGAATATCAGGGAATCGGTCATATATCACTACAACAGCTTTGATGGGACAAGGGACGATTTGAGAGCAAACGAAGTTACCAGGGAAATCGAAACAATGAGTTTTAGCGAAACCTATCTTGGAGATGAACTGAACGCTTCTTTAGGGTATCCAGCCAAAAACATTACTTATTACTATTCTAAACCAGACACATTGCGTGGAGATGAAATGGCAGATTATGCCGTAAATAACACTACTACCGGTAAGGTATTGGATAAAACTTATTACAAATATGGCAATGGGATTAATAGAGCGGATTACTCGACAGTGCGAGTAGATGACCGTTTGGTATTAACAGAAACGTGGGGGTACGATAACGATACCGGACTTGACAGTTATCTTAAATCAATGTCCTTTTATATCGGTGACAAAGGTGAAGAAAAGGTGGATTACAGTTATACTTATTTTCATGATGCGGTTGAGAATAAAGATGTACCGGTTCAGAGGACAGAATATACTTATTACTCAGATGACAGAACAAACTTTATCAAAACATATGACATTAGAGGGTTGGATACTGAAACGGAATTTTTAAACAATGACGAAATTCTGCTCAGCGTCACTACCTATATATATGACCCTAATTTCAAATATAAAATACTTTCAACTGAGGCTATAGGAAATCAATACCTGGGGCATCATCCGGTAACTCCGATAGGGGGGTATACCACAGCGGTAAAAGTGGGGGTTTTTACCACAACCACGGAATATAGTGATTATCAGATAGCTTCAAATTCTCTTACTGTTGGGTACAGTGGACGCTTTATAGGTACTGTTGATGAAGTTATCACGGGCATTTATACGACAACTGGATCAAATAATATCTTTGGGATTCAAGAAGAAACGCAAACTGTCGGCAAAAGTCTTAATTATATAGATACGGATAACGTTGGTGA
>CAYMTI010000042.1:4096-7650 GCA_964393315.1 uncultured Planctomycetia bacterium | reverse complement strand
TTCTTACCGGGACATATATTACTGATTCCCTCGGCATAGTGCTCACGGAGCCCAACGCGACCCACCGGAAACGTACTAAGCTCTGGTGTTCTCTAAAAAAGTTTTTGCCGCCTCTTCAGCGGCTCTTTTAGCTGCGCCTTTTTCCCCTAATGTAGCTTTGACCTTTAATATATCTTTTTTGATGGTTTCCGTGAGGGCCGGATCTTTTATCCACTTCATTATATGTTCGGCCATATTTTCCCCCGTAGCTCTATCCTGCAGGCATTCGGGAACTATCTCTTTCCCGGGAATTATATTTACAAGGCTGATGTAGGGGACAGTAACAAGTTTCATTGCCAGAAAATAAGTTAAAGGCGATGTTTTATAGGTTATGACCATAGGTTTTTCCATTATAGCTGTTTCAAGGGCGGCAGTTCCGCTGGTTACCAGTACGTAGTCGGACTTGTTGAGCGCTGAGAAAGTATCATTATATACGGCTGAAACGGGTAGAGACGGGTATTTAGCCAAAGCCTTGTCGTAAAGGTCATCAGGCACGTTTGAATTCCGGGCCAGTATGAACCTTACATCCGGGAAATTTTTGCTTATTATGTGCGCCGCGTCCAGTATGGGAGGGAAAATGTTAATGATCTCATTCTTTCTTGAACCCGGGATAAGAGCTACGGTGATGTTCTCCCTGCGGTTATTATCGACAGGGGGTGCCATATCTATGAGAGGATGTCCGACGAATGTACTTTCTGCTCCTCTTTCTTTCAGAAAGATCTTTTCAAAACTGAACAGGACAAGGATCTTTTTGCAGAAAGCTTTTAATGTTTTTACCCGGCTAGCGTGCCATATCCAGACCTGAGGTATTATATAGTATACTACCGGGATATTCATTTTATGGAGCATTTTCGCGATACGTAAATTAAAGCCGGGGTAGTCTATCAAGATAGCCATATCGGGTTTTTTTTCTCTTACCGCTTTTTTTATCGCGGCAAAATGCCCCAGTATTTTTCCGAGATTTTTAAGAACACCCATCAACCCCATAAAAGAGAGGTTGCTTACGTGTTCGATTAGTTCTACGCCTTCAGCCTTCATCATGTCGCCCCCGAATCCCCAGAGACGGATTTCAGGCAGGGACTTCTTCAGTTCTTTAACCAGTTCCGCTCCCCGGACATCGCCTGAGGGTTCCCCGGCTATAATAAGGATATTTTTGTTCATGATTTTAAGAAAACGGTTTAAAAGTTAAGTTCCCAGAGGAGCTTTGATCTTTTCCAGAATATCCAGAGCCACTCTCAAAGCCTGACGTCCTTCAAGCCCTGAAACAAGAGGCTTTTGATCATTTCTTACGCTGCTTAAAAATGACTTAAGTTCCACTTTGAGCGCGTTCTTTTTTCTTATCTTGATCTTTTCTTTTTTCGGCTTGGAGTCACCATTGCCGGTATAACGGTAAGCTTCGCAATGTAGAAAATCCAGCAGGATATAAGAGTCATCCTGAAATATACGTATTTTACGGACCTCTTCCTTAGTTACCCTTGAAGCGGTAATATCCGCGATAACGTTGTTTTGAAAAGATAATCTGACGTTTGCCAGGTCTTCGTGGTCCGATACCGTACTTAACCCTACGGCTTCTATATTCTTTACTTTGGATTGTACCAGTCCGAGTATGATATCTATATCGTGTATCATAAGGTCAAGGACTACGCCCACGTCTTTTATCCGTTTCTTTTTTTGTGTAGAACCGAGTCTTTGGCACTCTATGAACTTAGGTTTCGTCAAAAGTGGTTCAATTGACCGTATAGCGGAATTAAATCGCTCTATATGTCCAACCTGAAGAATAAGGTTCTTTTTTTCCGCCAGAGCAATTAGCCCATCCGCTTCTTTAAGGGTTTTTGTCATGGGTTTTTCAACGAGGACATGAACGCCCGCTTTCAGGAAATCCCTGGCGACTTCGTAATGTAGGGAAGTCGGGACTACTATGCTTACGGCGTCAACTTTACCTATAAGATTTCTGTAGTCAGTGTAATGATCGGTGTGGTATTTTTTTGCTACTTCTTTGGCTCTTTTTTTCTTAACGTCACACACCCCTGCCAAAATTATATTCGATCTTTTTTGCAGTGAAGCATATATCTTTGTGTGCAGCGAACCAAGATGCCCGGCTCCGATAACTGCTATCTTAAGCTTGCTCATAATAATATTAATTCCATAAAGTGACTGATATAAACGCTAAAATCTTTCGAAAGATTATAACACTATTGATCTGAGGGAGCAAGAACAAATAAGTATGCCCGGGACAGCAGCCCATGAAACCGTAGTTAAAAAATAAAAAGCCGGAAAGAGGGGTCGCTATTTTCTGATTTTCTCGACATAACCATATATATATGCTAGAATCTTTGAGCTATAAATAAAACAGGAGGCAAGGTAGCGGGTCCCGAATATGGTATTCCGTTACAAGAACACGAGATAAGGATAAAGATCAAATGATGAAACAATACTCCAGATTCGTAAAATTAATATTACCGCATAGCGGGGTTTTTTCACTGGCCGTTGTCTGTATGATCCTTTCCACGTTATTTAGCGCTTCCCCTCTGGGATTATTGATACCCCTGATCGACATAATAGTTTCCGGGAAGAAGATCACTTTTCCCCAAGGGGTGCATCCGCCGGAGTTTATCCAGAACCTGGTCGACCGGGTTAACAGTATGGAGCCTATAACGCTTCTCCAGTATATGGGTGTGGCGTTATTTTTCATGTTTTTGTTCAAAGGGATATTTGATTTTCTCAGAATGTATTTTATGAGTGATGTAAGCCAGAGGGTAATAAGAGATGTTAAGAACGACATATACTCGAAGCTTCAGAAGCTTAGTCTGGAATTTTACGCCAATAAGCCTACAGGAGAACTGATGTCCAGGATAACATACGACGCGGCGGTTATCAGGGACGCGATATCGAGCGGTATAGCCGATTCGTTTTATCAGCCTATACAGCTTATTTTTTATGCTTTTCTTGTTGTTACCTGCAAGATATATTTCAATATCCCGTGGAAGCTGATAATGATAAGCCTTGTTCTTTTTCCTATTGTTATTTATCCTGTCGTCCGGATAGGGAAAAGACTTCGTAAAATAAGCCGTGATTCCCAGGAAAAAGTGGGGGATATAAATAATCTTCTTCTGGAGACCATAAGCGGGATGAAGCTTGTGAAATCATTCTGTATGGAAGATTATGAATTGCAAAGGTTCAAAGAGCACAACCAGGCGTTCTATAAGCTCAATATGACGTCCATCAAACGGATGAAAATAGTGAGTCCTCTCACGGAAACGATGATAGTGGCCTGTTCCGTTATCATAATGCTGGTGGTGGGCAAAAGCATTGTTTCCGGGGATATGTCAACCGGGGCTTTCAGCGCTTTTTTGGCCGCTATTTTCTCCATGCAGAAACCGATAAAAAAATTAAGCAATGTTTACGGGATAAATCAGCAGGCACTTGCGGCCTCTGAAAGGATCTTTACTCTTATGGACACGGATGTTACGGTTAAAGAACCGGAGGATCCGGTTAAGCTTCAAGAGTTCAGCCGC
>CAYMTI010000042.1:0-4086 GCA_964393315.1 uncultured Planctomycetia bacterium | reverse complement strand
GCCGCGAGATAAAGTCCGAAAATATAGTTTTCGCTTACGAGAAAGAACCGGTCATTAAGGGGATAGATCTTACGGTGAAGAAGGGGGAGATGGTAGCGCTTGTCGGCCCCAGCGGAGGGGGAAAAAGCACGCTGGTGAACCTCTTACCGAGATTTTATGATCCTACGGAAGGTAAAGTCAAGATCGACGGAATAGATCTTAAGGATCTTTGCATAAAGTCTTTACGCGGAAAGATCGGACTTGTTACGCAGGAAACTCTTCTATTCAATGATACCGTCAAGAACAACATATGTTACGGACATGAAGATATAGATGAACAGCAGTTGGTCAAAGTCGCTAAAGCGGCAAATGCCCACAGATTCATAAAAGAATTCCCCGAAGGATATAATACCGAAATAGGGGAAAGAGGATTAAAGATATCGGGGGGGCAGAGACAGCGAATAGCTATAGCCAGAGCTGTATATAAAAACCCTCCCATATTGATCTTCGATGAGGCTACGAGCCAACTTGATACTGAAAGCGAGAAACTGGTCCAGGAGGCGATAAATAATTTAATGAAAGGACGTACGGTAATAGTTATCGCTCACAGGCTTAGCACCATACAGCATGCGGATAAAATAGCCGTGATAGAGAACGGACGCATAGCTGAAATAGGCTCACATGATGAGCTTCTTCTAAAAAGTCCTTTATACATAAAGCTTTATGAAATGCAATTCAACGATGACGTTAAAGCAGCTATAGATAGCAGTAAATAACGTAATATTCATTTTTTTTACCGGATTGGACCGAAAAAGTCTCGATTATTGATGTTTTCAGCAAAAAATACTTGCATTTAATACTAATTTATATATAATATTCGTTCAGTAGTGTTATAAATTTTGAAAATTAAAGCGGTTTTGAGTATGGGCGCTTGATGAGCTTGTGTAAGCTTTTTAATCATGCGAATATCCATGCTTTTATCGCGGGAGAGGGAGGAATCATGGCGGTAGCATCACAACTTATCAGAAATTTGTTAGAGAACGGAGCGCATTTCGGACATCAGACCAACAAATGGAATCCGAAGATGGAGCCGTATATTTTCGGTGAAAAAAGCGGTATATACATAATAGATCTCAGGAAAACCGAAAAAGCTTTAATAGAGGCAAAGGAGTTCTTGAAAGATCTCAGCGCCGCGGGCAAAAAAGTTCTTTTTGTCGGGACGAAAAAACAGGCAAAGAAGATCGTTCGATCCGCCGCCCAGAGATGCGGGATGTTCTTTGTGGATGAGAGATGGCTCGGCGGATGTTTGACAAATTTCGCCACTATAAGAAGAAGTGTGGATAAACTTAACCAGATCCAGGAAAAGAAATCCAGCGAGATATACGATTCTTTCGCTAAAAAAGAAAAAGCTAAGATAGATAGGATGGAGAACAAGCTCTTAAAGAACCTGGAAGGGATAAGGGATATGGATAAGCTCCCCGATTGTCTTTTTATAGTGGATTCCGACGCGGAACAGATAGCCGTTAAAGAAGCGAAAATAATAGGCATACCCGTCGTAGCTGTTCTTGATACCAATTGCGACCCGGACCCGATAGATTTTCCTATTCCGGCCAATGATGACGCCATAAGGTCCATCAATTTTATCGTTAACGAATTGGCGGATGCCGTGAAATCAGGCAGGAACGATTATGACGGGATAACAGAGAAAGCGCCGGTGAAAGAGCAAGAGGAAAAAGAACCTGAAGCTGAAACTGAGGTAGAAGAAGTCCGTATAGAGGAAGTGAACGTGGGAGAGGAAAAACCCGAAGCGTCATTTGTTGAAGCGACCGTGGAAGAAGAAGAGAAGGAAGAAAAGCCCGAACCTGAAAGCGGATCCGAGGCGGAAGAAGAACCCGAAGAGAAGAAAGATATTAACGTCGATGAATCCGGCGATATTAAACTAGGAGATACTGACAAGTAGCAATATATAAATTCGAAGGAGAAGAAAATGAGCACATTAGAAGCGGTAAAAAAACTAAGGTTAAAAACATCTGCCGGTATGATGGAATGTAAAGAAGCACTCAAAGAATCGGATGGTGATATAGAGAAAGCGGTAGACATACTCAGGAAAAAAGGTATAGCCAAAGCGGCTAAAAAGACGACCCGTACAGCCAGTCAGGGTGTTGTAGAGAGTTATATACATATGGGCAACAGAATAGGCGTTCTGGTAGAGATAAATTGTGAAACTGATTTTGTCGCCAGAACTGACGATTTTAAGAAGTTCACTAAAGATATAGCTATGCAGATAGCGGCAGCGAATCCTCTGTACGTAACCAGAGAGGAGGTGCCGGCAGAAGCTCTGGAACGCGAAAAAGATATCGCTCGCAGCCAGATGAAAGATAAACCGGAAAATGTTATAGAAAAGATACTTGCCGGGAAAGTGGAAAAATATTATTCGGAAGTTTGTCTCGTGGACCAGCCGTTTATCAAAGATCCTAATATCAAGATCAAAGATCTGGTTACGCAGATAATCGCTAAGCTCGGTGAAAATATTCTTGTCAAAAGGTTTGTAAGATACGAACTCGGGGAAGAAGAATAAAATATGGCGGGAAAGAAAAAGAAAAGAGTAGTTCTGAAAATAAGCGGGGAAGCTCTAATGGGATCAATGGGCTACGGAATAGATCCCAAGGTCAGCTTATCCATTGCCGGCCAGGTAAAAGATGTAAGGAAGAAAGGTGTTGAACTGGCTATAGTCATAGGCGGAGGGAATATTTTCAGGGGTCTTTCAGCCGCAAGTAAGGGAATGGACCGTTCCACTGCCGATTATATGGGGATGCTGGCAACTATGATGAACGGCCTGGCGCTTCAGGACGCCCTTGAGAACATAGGAGTAGATACCAGGGTTCTTACCGCGATAGAAATGAGCGAGCTGGCGGAAGCATACATCAGGAGAAGAGCCGTAAGACATCTGGAAAAAGGAAGAGTAGTTATATTCGTATGCGGCACGGGTAACCCTTATTTTACGACTGATACGGCAGCGGCATTAAGGGCAATGGAAATAAACGCGGATATGATACTTAAAGCCACAAAAGTTGATGGCGTTTACTCAAAGGATCCTGTAAAATATAAGACAGCTGTAAAATACAAGAGTCTTACGTATCTTGACGTACTTAAGAAAAAACTGAAAGTGATGGACGCTACAGCGGTAAGTCTTTGTATGGATAACGAACTTCCAATAGTGGTGTTCAATATGAATAAAAAAGGAAATATCTTGAAAGCGGTCACGGGAAAAAAAATAGGTACACTTATTAATTAAAGGCGGTGGACTTATGTATGAAACTGAAATAGACAGGATATTTAAGGAATCAAAAAAGAAAATGGAAGCGGCGGTAGAGTCTGTTCAGCACCAGTTCGCGACAATAAGGACAGGGCGGGCGCATCCCAGCCTGGTTGAGGCCATAAGAGTAGATTATTACGGGACGAAAACCCCGATAAAACAGCTTGCTAACATATCAACGCCCGATCCGAAATCCATAGCCATACAGCCGTGGGACAAATCTTCTATGGAGTTGATCGAAAAGGCAATAATGACTTCGGACATAGGGATTAATCCTGTTAATGACGGGAAAATAATAAGGCTTGCTATGCCGCAGCTTACGCATGAAAGAAGAGAAGAGCTTATAAAAGTAATGCACAGGATAGCGGAAGAAGGCAGGATATCCATACGAAATACAAGGCATCACGCGAATGACGACGCAGCTAAAAAGGAAAAAGACAACAAGATGACAGAAGACGATAAGTTTACCACTAAAGATAAAGTACAGAAACTTACTGACGAATACATAAAAAAAATAGATTCAGTTCTTTCCGAAAAAGAAAAAGAAATACAGGGATGATCATTATCCCGGGCCGCTAGCTCATCCGGTAGAGCAACGCCCTTTTAAGGCGTGGGTGCTTGGTTCGAGTCCAAGGCGGCTCACCAGTTATAAAAGCCTCGTATCGTGAAAACGGTACGGGGCTTTTTGCTTATCTGGTTATCACACATACCCGCATGTTCTAAAGACTTATGTGCACAGGGAGTGTATAATTGAGTGTGTCTGAGGGGGGATAAAAGAAAAGGGATAACTA
>CAYMTI010000041.1:0-7656 GCA_964393315.1 uncultured Planctomycetia bacterium | reverse complement strand
GGAATGTTTAAGAAGTACCGAGGATTAGGGGGCGTATTTTTTCGAGTGGACGCATTAATTTGTGACGGGAGAGAGTTTTTTAACGAAAGTATTGTTGATGAAAGTCGATGAGGATGGGGAAAGTTTTTTTCATGCTACCGTGAGAGATATTTCGGAAGAACGCTTTTTGCAGAAAAAGCTCATTGAAAATGAAAAACTCGCGTCACTGGGGAAACTCGTAGCCGACATGGCGCATGAGGTTAATAACCCCCTTATGATAGTCTCCGGAAGAGCGCAGATCTCTCTTATGGAAGAATGTGACGAATATGAAAAAAAGGAGAATTTGAATGTTATAGTGGATCAATGTATGCGGGCCAAGGAGATAATACAGCGGCTTCTGGATTTTTCCAGGCCCAGTAAAGGGCTGCAATCGGAAGTGGACATTAACGAGGTTGTGGATTGTGTCGTGGAATTATTAAAACATCAGTATGCTCTTTTGGGTGTGAATATTATAACCGATTATGGAAAAGGGCTTTCCAAAATAAAAGCCGATGATAAACGGCTTCATGAAGTTTTTATGAATGTAATAAAGAATGCCAGAGAATCTATGCCGGACGGAGGGGATATAACCATTATTACCGGAGAGGAAAACGGAGTTATTCTGGTTGAGATTAGAGATGAGGGAGAAGGGATTCAAGAAGAGAACATTAAAAAAGTATTTGATCCGTTCTTCTCTACCAAGCTAAAAGGTCTGGGGCTTGGGCTTTCCGTGTGTTACGGTATCATAAAAGATCACGGCGGAGAGATGCATTTTGAAAGTGAAACAGGAAAAGGGAGCAGGCTTTTAATAACGTTTCCGGTTGTAAATGAGGATAGAAAAGATTAGGGATCTTGAATCTTATAAATTTGAAACAGGAGAGTGTGATGCAGAAAAAAATTTTATTAATAGATGACGAAATAGAGATATTGAACGTTTTAAAGCTTTTTTTAACGAAAAAAGGATTTGACGTGACCGAGGTTGAAAGAGGGCAGGACGGCCTTGATATACTTGAAAAAGATACGTCGTTTGACCTTATTATTCTTGATCACAGGATGCCCGGGATGAAAGGCGCGGAGGTTGTGGAGCAGCTTAAGGCCAGGGATATAGATATACCGGTTATAATCCTTACCGGGTCTTTGGGGAAAGATGTAAGGCTTCTCCCAGCTTCGGGTTTTTTAATGAAACCCGTCGATCTTATGGACTTGCTTAACAAGATAAATGAACTGATTTGAAAGAGATCATATTAAGTTAAAAAGAAGAAGCATGGGGAAAATACTTATAGTAGAAGATGAAATAGATACCGCTAAAGTGATAGAAAAAAGATTCATAACCGCGGGATTTAAGACCCTGGTCGCTTTTGACGCGTATAATGCTACGGCGCTTTTACGGAAAGAAAAGCCGGAGCTGGTGATACTTGACCTCATGCTTCCCGCGGGGGGAGGTATAACGGTTCTTAAAAATTTAAGATCTTTTTCGGACCGCAGGGATGTTCCGGTTCTTGTCCTGACGGCGAGTAGTGATAAAGTGTATATAAAAGAAGTAATGGATATAGGTGTAGAGGCTTTTTTAAGCAAGCCGTATGATCCAGATGTTTTGATCGAAACCGCTAAGGACCTTATCCACGGAGGAAGAGGCAATAATGACTAAACTGACAGATGTTCTTCTTGAAAAAGGACTTGTTACAAAAGAACAGCTTGGGGATGCCGAGGAAAAAAGGCGGGAGCTAAAAAACCCATTCATGAGCTTATCGTAGACATGGGTTTCGTGAAAGAAAGTGAAATGATAAGGGTAGCTTCGGAAATTTTCAATATGCCTGTAGTTGATCTCAAAAACGAACCGGTAGATACATCTTTGATAAAGATAATTCCTTATGATAAAGCTAAACGTTATGGTATTTTTCCTTTGTGCAAAGAAGGAGATAGTATAGTTGTGGCTATGAGCGACCCCCAGGATATCATAGTTCTGGACGATCTTAAAATACTTACAAAATGTGACGTGCGGCCGGTCTTGAGCGGTAAAAGCGATATTAGCTTATCAATAGAAAAATATTATCAGTCAGATGATTCCTTATATGACCTTTTGAAAAATATCGTGGTCAATGATCAGGTTAAAATAATAAAAGAGGAGACCGAGGGGGAAAATATCCCTTCCCCGGAACGGCTGAATGTAGAAAGTTCTCCCATAGTACGTCTGGCGAATCTTATATTGACCGATGCTTTGAAGAACCGTGCCAGTGATATCCATATAGAACCGCAGGGTTCTTTTACCGAAGTCAGGTATAGGATAGACGGGGATCTAAGAAGGATAATGAAGGTTCCCGCGAAGCTGCAGGAAGCCCTTATTGCCCGCATAAAGATATTGTCCGATCTTAACATCGCTGAAAAAAAGAAAACTCAGGATGGGAGGACTAATGTTCAGATAGGTGATAGAAAGGTGGACATGAGAGTTTCGGTGATGCCGACCTTTTACGGTGAAAAAATAGTTATAAGACTGCTTGACCTCAAGGATTCGCAGATAGGATTGGAGAAAATAGGTCTCAGGGAAAGAGATCTCGAGACGTTTAAAAGGGAAATAGCCCGTCCTCAGGGGATGATACTGGTTACCGGACCTACCGGGTCGGGCAAAACATCAACTTTGTATTCAGCTCTTCAATACATAAACGATGAAAGCAAAAATATAGTTACGATAGAGGATCCCGTTGAATATCTGATGGCCGGGATCAATCAGATACAGATCAATCCTGGAAAGGATATTACTTTCGCGAACAGTCTGAGGAGCATACTCAGGCAGGACCCCAATATAATTTTCCTGGGAGAGATACGAGATCATGAAACAGCGGATGTCGCGTTCAGAGCTGCTCAAACCGGACATATGGTATTTTCGACATTGCATACCAACAACGCGGTCGCTACAATAACGAGGTT
This sequence comes from uncultured Planctomycetia bacterium, assembly GCA_964393315.1. Classification (GTDB taxonomy): domain Bacteria; phylum Omnitrophota; class Gorgyraeia; order Tantalellales; family Tantalellaceae; genus CAYMTI01. Next base: position 4,713 of record CAYMTI010000041.1, on the reverse strand, counting down.
AATAGATATAGGGCTCGAACCATTTTTAATAAATTCTTCATTAAATCTCGTAGTCGCACAGAGACTTGTTAAAAAAATATGTTCCTTTTGTAAAGCAGAATATACACCTGATATTTACGATATGGAAAGGTTTATGGGGTATATCAAAAAGATCGGGATAAAGACTTTTTATAAGGGGCGGGGATGTGACCGGTGTGGCTTCACGGGGTTTATCGGGAGAAATGCCATATTTGAAATATTGAAGATAGATGATGAGATCAGGAAGCTTATTCTCGATAAGGCATCAGAGGATACTATTCTGGAGAGGGCAAGGAAGAAAGGCATGAGAACACTGGCTGAATCCGGGATAGAAAAAGTAGCCGAAGGGATAACCACTCTAGAAGAAGTATCCGGTGTAGCTGACATAGTGGAAGACGTAAGCGGTGACGAGACTGATGAGACTGTTTCTGTTCAGGGAACGCCTTCAAAACGAGAGATAACGCTTCCCGAAAATAATAGCACCAGGATACTGATCGCGGATGATGAAGCCGATATAAGATTAGTGCTTAAAAAACGGCTTGAGAATGCCGGGTATGAAGTTCTGGTCGCGGTTAACGGATCGGAAGCCGTCGAGCTTGCCGCCAGGGAAAAACCCGATCTGGTGATAATGGATGTAATGATGCCGGAAATGGATGGTTTTGAAGCCACAAAAATGCTCAGGTCAAGGCTTGAAACGGCGGTTATTCCCGTTCTTATGCTGACGGCCAAAAAAGATAAAAAAAGCGAACTTGAAGGATTAGAAGCGGGAGCTGACGATTATATAACAAAACCTTTTGATAACGAAAAGTTCCTGGCAAGAATAAAAATGCTTTTAAGAAGGAGAAGTTAATGTGGTAATAGCGCATATCAATCCTTGATCTGATAAAGCTGTTTAAAAAGGGGAAAGGACATTATCATGAAAAACAACAAAAGAGGAATTCTTATAATTGGCGGGGGAAAGGGCGGAGAAGCTCTTCTTGATCTATTCTCAAAATGCGATTTTATAAAAATCATTGCGGTTATTGATGTGGATGATAATGCTCCCGGTATCATAAAAGCGAAAGAGAGGGGGATCGTTACGGGTAAGGATTTCGGTAATTTTATTCATAACGAAGAACTCGATACGGTCTTTAACGTTACAGGACTGGACTTTGTTCAGAAACAATTATTGCGTTCAAAACCGTCACATGTTGAGATCGTCGGCGGGGATAGCGCTAAAATACTGTGGGATCTGATAGAAAGTCAAAAGGGGTTGATGGAGCAGTTAGAGAATAAAACCAGTTTTATACAGAATATACTGGATTCTGTAAGCAGACCTTTTTATGTGATAGATATAGAAACATATGAAGTAGTCCTGATGAATAAAGAAGGCAGGAAAAAGGCATCCGGTGCCGGAGGAAATAAATGTTACAGATTATCCCACGGTCTAGATCGGCCCTGTATAGGAGAGCATAGATGTCCTATCGATACTATAAGAAAAACAGGAAAGCCGGTTTCGATGGAACATATTCATCCGGATGAGAACGGAAACCCCAGAAACGTGCAGGTATATGCGTATCCTATTTTTGATAAAGAAGGGAAAAATACTCAAATGATAGAGTATTCCATTGATGTAACGGATATGAAAAAAACCGAGATTGAACTTAAGAAGAACCGGGAAGAATTTCGTACGCTAATAAATAATGTCCCCGGAGCTATTTACAGATGTACATTGGATCCTGATAGAAGCATGAAACTGTTGACCGAAGAAATAAAAAAGATCACAGGATATGAGGCGTCTGATTTTTTAGGGAATTTTGTCAGGTCTTTTAACCGTATAATAGATTCGGAAGATATTGATTGGGTGAACAGCGTAATCAAGAAAAATATATCCATGAAAAAACCTTATGAAATAGAATACCGCATCCGGGGATATAACGGAGAGGTTGTATGGGTTTCTGACAGGGGAAAAGGCGTTTATGATAAGGACGGGAATCTTCTTTTCATTGACGGTGCAATATTTGACATTACAGAAAGGGTAAAGATCAAAAAAGAACTCAAGAAAAGCGAAGAGCGCCTGGAAACCATAGTCAGCCATGTTCTCGTCGGTATAGTTACTATCGAGAAAGATACACACATCATAGTTGACGTGAACCCTATGGCGGCAAGAATGATAGGGTTGGATAGAGAGGATATTATAGGGAAAACTTGTTTTCAGTTCATATGTCCCGCCGAGGAAGGGAACTGTCCGATAACCGATCTGGGACAGGAAATTGATGGAACTGAACGTATTCTGATCAATGGCAAAGGTGAAGAAATACCTGTTCTTAAGACAGCGGTCGAGGTTAGTATAAAAGGCAAAAAATATATACTTGACAGTTTTATCGATATAACAGAAAGGAAAAAAGCGGAAGAAGCTATAAAGAAGAGTGAGGGCAGGTACCGTATGCTTGCCGATAATATAAGCGATATGATATGGACAATGGATCTTGGTATGAATTTCAAGTACATATCTCCTTCTTCAAAAAAGCTTCTCGGTTATGATCCCGAAGAGATGAAAATAAAAAATATCGATCATCTGGTAGAGATCGAATCGGTCAAGATGATAAAGCAGGTTCTCCAAGACGAGCTGGTATTAGAGCAAAAAGGAGATAGTGATCCGAAGAGGGAAAGGGTATTTGAGCTCCAGCATATTAAAAAGGACGGGTCGCTTGTATGGGTAGAAATAAGGACTACATTTTTGCGAGACGATACGGGGGTGCCGACCGGTCTAATAGGCATTACTCATGATATTTCTGATCGGAAAGAAAAGGATATTGAACTGAAAAAAATAGCCTTGGAATGGGAACGAACATTTGAATCTATTACCGATATGATATCTATACTTGATAAGGATTTAAGGATAATAAGAGTGAACGGGGCTTTTGCCGCGGCAGTCGGTTTGAAACCGGAAGAAATGGTAGGGAAATACTGCTATAGTTTTGTGCACGGGACAGACAGACCATGCGCAGATTGCGCTTTTCAGAAAATGATGGATACGGGAAAAACTGAATCTGTGGAGTTTTTCGAGCCTAATCTGGGTATTCATCTGGAAGTTTCAGTGTCTCCTGTTTTGGACGAAAAAAACAACATTATAGGAGCTGTACATATAGCAAAGGATATAAGTAAAAGAAAAACGGCTGAAAAAGCTCTACTTGATAGTGTTAAAATAAAAAGCGATTTTACCTCTATGGTATCACACGAATTAAGAACACCGCTTACCGCGATAAAGGAGGGGATAGGCATAGTCTGGGACGGTTCGGTGGGAAAGATAAACGACGAGCAAAAAGATTTTCTCGGCGCGGCAAAAAGGAATGTGGACAGGTTGAGCCGTCTTATCAATGAAGTTCTTGATTTTACAAAAATTAGTTCGGGGAAAATGAAACTTTGCAGAGGAATGCATGATATTAGAGATGTTATACAGGAAGTTCTTAATGTGCAGATGCCGCTTGTAGCGGACAAAGGCCTTTATCTCAGAAAAAAAATAGCACCGGGGATCCCGTTGATAAATATGGATCCAGATAAAATACTTCAGGTTATGAACAATCTGGTGAATAATGCCGTAAAATTTACGGAAAAAGGGGGGATAGAAATAACAGCTTCCGTGGAAGGAGATGATGTCCTGGTTGCTGTGAATGATACCGGGATAGGAATAGACAAAGAAGCACTTGAGTCCGTTTTCAAGGAATTCCATCAGGTTGAGGATGTAAAAACCCGTAAAGTAGGAGGGACAGGGCTAGGCCTTTCGATCTGCAGGAAGATCCTGGAACGGCACGGAGGTAAAATATGGGCGGAATCCGTACCGGGGAAGGGATCCAGTTTCAAATTCATTTTACCCGTGCATAGGAAATATGAGGTGCTGGTAGTGGATGATGACATTGCTTTTCTGGATCTGGTCAGGGATCTTTTAGCGAAGCACGGATATGAAATCGAATGTGTTGAAAACGGTAAAAAAGCATTCCAGAAGATCAGGGAAAAACACCCGGATATTATAGTCCTTGATATGAGGCTCAAGGATATGAACGGTTATGAGGTAATAGGAAGGCTTCGGGCGGAAAAAGACCTTGCGGCTATACCGATCCTGGCGGTTTCCGGATATAATGACGCGCTTGAGGAACTTGATAAACTTAAAAAAACGGAAGAGGGCTTTACTATATCCCGCATGACAAAACCTTTTGATAATAAAGAGTTCTTAAAAAAGATAAAAGAAATGTTGGATTAAACCCGAAACGGAGAGATCATGGAAAAGAAAATGAAAATACTGATCGTTGATGATGAGCCCGATATACTTAAAATGACGGAGTTCAGAATAAGAAAAGCCGGGTTTGATACAATTACGGCCGTAAACGGTGAGGAAGGTCTGGAAAAAGCTGAAAAAGAAAGGCCGGATCTTATACTGCTCGATTACAGATTACCGAAAATGAACGGGCTGGATGTTTTCAAAATATTACAGTCTTCTGATGAACTGCGGGAAATACCCGTTATATTTCTGACCGCGAGCAGGGGTAATGAGGATATAAAGAACATGCTCGAGGAAAGCGGAGCCGGGAACATTATGATAAAACCGTATGATCCCGTTGATCTTATAAAGAAGATCAGTGAAGCTTTGGGGGCTGAGAAAAAGGGGGAGTGATGAGATCAAAAATACTTGTTATAGATGATGAGGCCGAAGTATGT
>CAYMTI010000040.1:402-7701 GCA_964393315.1 uncultured Planctomycetia bacterium | reverse complement strand
GGGGACCCCTGTTGTAGGTAGTACGATAGGAGGGATAACCAAACAGGTCGTTAACGGGCACAATGGTTTCCTGGTGGAACCTCACGAGGTCAGTAAAATAGCCAGAGCGATCACCGAAATACTTGAGGATAAAACGCTTAAAGAGACTCTTTCAAAAAATGCCAGAATGACCGTAGCGCAGCATTTTCTTCTGCCGCATATGGTGTATAAGGAACTTATACTGATGAGATATTGTCTAGAGATCGATAATAAAATACCTTCTTTCCGGTTGAACAAACTCAGCTATAAAGAGATCGCCCAGGCTCTTTATGGCAGGACCGTGTGGCCTTTTTCTACTGATGATCTGAAAAAACGTATCGAACTTATATGGGAAGGTCTTGAGTGAAATAACTTACGTATGTAAATAAACCCGGTATGATTTTTTATGCCGGGGCTCCTGTTCTTGGGAAGGGAACGGTCATGTCCGGAGAAAAAATCCAGTTTCTGCTTTTTCAGGTTTCTAAAAGTCCGGGCTAATATTGGAAAGTATTAAGAAAAATGATAAAATACCAGGATCAAAAAAACGCTCAAAAACGGAAGTCTTTATGGAAGAAATAATAAAAGCTGAAAAGCTTTGTTATACCTATGAAAGCGGGAAAAACAGGATAGCGGCTCTTATGGGCATAGATCTTTCCGTTAACAGGGGAGAGATCTTCGGATTAATAGGTCCAAACGGTGCAGGGAAAACAACTACAATAAAACTTTTGCTGGGAATATTGACCCGCGAAAAAGCAGAGCTGACTTTATTCGGAAGGTCCCCGGCGGAACCGGCCTCGCGAAAGGCCATAGGATATATGCCCGAAATAGCTAACTATTACAGGTATCTTACGCCGGTAGAGCTTTTAATGATGTACGGTGATATTTTCGGAATAAACAAAAGATCGTTACGTGAAAGGATAAAAAGGCTTATTGATATGGTGGGGCTTGAAGGTTTTTCCAACAGACTTATGGGTACATTTTCCAAAGGAATGATGCAGAAAGTAAGTTTCGCTCAGGCACTTGTGAACGATCCGGATCTGTTGATCCTGGATGAACCTACGAGCGGGTTGGATCCAGTTTCCCGCAAAAGAATGCGTGAGGTCATACAGGACCTGAAATCCAAAGGCAAAACCATTTTCTTTTCTTCTCATGAGTTATCTGAAGTGGAGCTGGTAAGCGACAGGATCGGGGTTTTGAATAAAGGAAGTATTCTGGCCGTCGGACCGGCCAAATATCTTCTTGGCGGGAAAGAAGAGGGGCAATCTTTGGAAAGCTATTTCCTTAAGATGATAGAGGAGAAGGTATGAGAGCTATCCGGGCTATAGCGTGGGGGATGATAAAAGAACTTATCCGCAAAAAAGATTTTTACGTTCTGTTAATATTCATGCTTGCCTTCCTGGGTTTTTTATCTTATCAAAATTTCTTTCAGTTAAAAGGCATTTCACGTTACGTAAAAGATTTCGGATATTCGCTTTTGATGTTTTTTTCTTTCGTTATTGCAGTGACTTTTACGGCAAAACAGCTTCCAGCCGAGATCGAATCCCGGACCATATATTCTCTTCTGGCTAAACCTTTGAGCAGGCACGCGGTGATACTGGGAAAGTTTTTGGGCGGAGTAATGGTATCTGTTATTTCTTTTACCGTTTTTTACGCTATTTTTATGATGTTCTATACGATAGGCGGAGATGAAAAAAACCTGGTTCTTCTCGCACAAGGATATTTTTTTGGTGTTTTATTTCTCTGCATGGTTTCGGCTATTGTGCTGTTTTTATCGAATTTCATGACTATGTCGGCTAATGTGACGTTGATCTTTTTGTTATATGCCATAATGGGGGGATTTTCCGATTCTATTAGAAATATCGTTCTTTTTTCAAAAGGGATCATGGGCGCGCTATACGGCGCGCTTTATTATCTGCTGCCCCATTTAGAGTTTTTTGATCTTCGTATAAGGATAACACACGCATGGGACCCTCTTCCGATGTGGGTAGTGCTTTCCGTGTCCGGATATACGGTGATTTATTGTTGCGCGGTATTGTATTTAGCCGGGTATATTTTCGGGAGGAAAAAACTTTGAGAAACAAACATATATCAGCGGTTTTTATATGTTTGATCGCGGCGGCGCTTTTAGCGGTGAAAATTGATTTGTATGATCAGGCCTATGCTATCGGCAGACCGGTATCCGATGCGCCGGTTTTTGTTAGGTTTTTGGGAGAAGGCAGATCTATTGTCTCCAGTTTGTCGGTTCTTCAGGCAGACCGGTATTTTCATGGCGGGGTGGAACATATTCAATGTGGTCATGAAAAAGGAATTGCTATTGCACAAAGAGATATTGAACATTACGAACAGCATAAACATGAATCAAATTCCGGTGCTCCAGGGAGGAGCAAATACAACATATTACTGAATATTTCCCGGGCGTTAGAGATAACGGATCATGTACATTTACATGGCGATCAACTCAAAGAGATAATTCCCTGGTTATATTATGCGGCCGAGATCGATCCTCATAATGAAAGGGCGTATGTGCTGACAGGTTTTTATCTTTGTGACAGGCTGGGAAAAGTAGATCAGGCAATAGCGTTTTTACGGAAAGGATTAAGTAAAAATCCCGGATCCTGGGAAATAAACGCAGAGCTGGGACGTATTTATTTCGAACATGTTAAGAACTATGAAGTTGCCGAACAGTATTTATCCAGAGCCTGGATCTTGATCCAGGGTGTTCCGCATGACAAATTTCAGGAAAGGCCTATTTTAGCTTATCTTACCAAGATTTACGAAGCTCTGGGAAAGAAAAAAGACGCGTTATTTTTTTATAGACGCCTTGATGAATTGTTCCCTAAAGACATTTACGATAAAAAGGTCGAAGAATTATCCAAAACTTAAGCAAAAATAAAACCTGTTTTTGCCGAGGGATCAATCAGTGCCATGTTTTTCGAAAAATATAAATAATATTCCTAGCGGGTTAAACTGGAGCGGATTATGTTTATCTTTCACGGGTGTCAAGTCAAGAAAAGGCATAAAGCGTTTTCATCGGGGAGATCTTTTGCTTATTGCAAAAAGGTACTTTGTGGTATAGAATGCTAGTGAATAAAGCTATTATAACATAACTTTCAAGGGAGATCGATGATGGATATATGGCAATATGTTAATACCAGCCGGATAGCGGGGAACAGCGTTCTGCAGATCATTTTCTTTTTTGGGGTCATTCTTATTTCTATGATAGTTGGGAAGGTCTCCAGGGTATTGCTTTTTAAAACAGCCGAAAAATTGGAAAAACAGAAAAGAAATCTTTTAGCTGTCGCTCTTCGTTCCATAGCGCGAACGATATTTTTTGTTCTTTCCGCTTTTGGGTTGAGGATGGGATTGGATGTATTAAGCGCTACTCCTGATATTAAGGGTTTTTTCGATACCTTAACGGACATTATTATGACAGTAACCGTAGCGTGCATTCTTTACGCGCTTGTGGATGTAGTAGACAGGCGTATGAACGATCTGACCGAGAAAACCGAACTTAGTATGAACGCTATGTTCGCTTATGTCGCCGGGAAAAGTATAAGAATAACGATCGTTGTGCTGGCTCTTTTTCAGGTAGCGACGATCTTGAGCGACAAGCCTTTAACATCGGTTATCGCCAGTTTAGGTGTCGGCGGATTAGCTGTTGCTTTGGCCGCGCAGGACGCGATCAAGAATTTCTTCGGGTCTCTTGTGATCATGGCCGATAAACCTTTTAAACTGGGAGAGCGTATAGTAGTTGACGGGCATGACGGTCCGGTAGAATCCGTGGGTCTCAGATCTACCCGGATAAGGACACTGGAAGGGCATCTGGTTACGGTGCCTAACGGAGAGCTGGCGAACAAAACCATCAAAAATATAGGTAGACGTCCTTATATAAGGCGCTTATTTAACGTGACCGTTACATATGATACCCCGCCGGAAAAAGTCGAACGTGCTGTAGATATTATTAAAAATATTCTCAAGGATCACGAAGGTATGAACCCGGATTTTCCTCCGCGCGTTTTTTTTAACGACATGAACAGCGATTCTCTGAATATACTTGTTATTTACTGGTATCATCCTCCGGACTACTGGACGTTCATGGATTTTAATGAAAAAGTCATGAAAGAGATATTAACTCAGTTCAACAACGAGGGGATCGAGTTCGCGTTCCCAACGCAGACGATCCATCTTGCGGGAGAAAACAAGCGCGAATCGTAGCAAACTGGCCGTTTTTCGAGTTGATATAGTTTTATTTTATTCAGAGGGAAGAGATTTATGCGGGGGGAAGCCTTATTTTTTCTGATATTCTTTCTGTCCTCTATTTCCTTCCTTCTCTCTGCTGAGTTTCGGTCTCGGGGTTATGGCGTTTCTGGTTCTGTTTTTGTGATATTTACGTGCCGTATGCCCGTATAAAGTCTGTACGTCAACAGTGAAAATACCGGTAAAATATGAAGTGAAAAGGGAAAATTGATTTAAATAAAGGAAGAGCATTATGCCGGGAAATAATATGAAAGGGAAAGACAGGGAAGAAGTTTTGCAGGAAATAATTTCTGAGTATTGCGATAAACATGATGGAGGTAAAGGCAAAGAGAAAACAGGAAAAGGTTCGCCTGAAAACGAAAGAGCTTCTCTGTCAAAAAAAATAATATTTATAGTTCTGTGTCTTATCGCGATAGCAATAACAGGGAGGCTGGTGATAGATGTTATCGGAAAGGTCGGATCCGCTTTATTTAAAGAACCGCAATACCTGGCTGTAGGAAAAAGATATGGGGATGATGAAGGTATAAATAGGTGTGTTGCCAATTTATGGAAGATCAGAAAAGCCGCTGACCTTTATCGGGGAGACAAGAAAGTTTTTCCTTCCTCTATGGAGGATCTTTATGCCGGGAGTTATATCAGTAGAAAAGTAGTATGTCCTGTCTGCGGGGAGCCTTATATCTTTAAATCAAAGGATGGAAGAATTGTTTTTTGCTGTCCGGAGCCGGGAAGACATGATGTAGCCGAATTGTACGGTGACCTCAAGAGCAGCAGCATGCCTGTGATAGAAAGAGAAAGATAGGGGACACTCTTTGTAACTCCAATATTAAATAGTAGTTACAGATAAAATACGCAGCCGGGAATCTTCCGGAATGTAAAATAATATCAAAATTTATAGAGATAGTGATATTGTATTTATCTTTTAAAGAATTAAAATCAATTTATGTGCCAGTATAACTCTAACCTTTTACGATAAAAAGATATATAAAAATTTTTGATGCGCCAGACGGGTATAAACGCGAATTTTTATAAAAATTTCCCGTAAAATATTTAAGTTCTTCATCCATCTTCTAACGCAAAATCCAGAGTTAAAAAATCATTTTTTTAGTATTGTCAAAAAACCATTTATTTTTTATAGGGATTATGTTAATATAACAAAAACTGGGATAATATAGAAAAATCAAGCTTATTATAAAAAATACTTTTACTATTATTATGAGAAAAGCTTTTAAAACAATAGCCTTAACTCTTACTTTATTGCTACCCCTTCAGTCAGCGGTGTTCCCTTTATCCCGGGGGGCGGGAACTAATTTTCTTCAGCCCAGGCTTATTTTTTCAGATAATATTTTAGAAGATGATTTTTCCCAGATAGTATCGGGATATTTAAGTTTTTATCTGAGTGAGAATGAAAATGATCCTGATCTTACAAATATTCCAAGGATTAAAAGGATTATTGACGGAAGGTTGTCTGTCTTAAGGTCTCTTGATATTATTCCCACGGAATTCAGAGAAAAACTGCCTGAGTTGTCCGTTTATGATGCTGAGCATGCAGCTATTGTTATAGATCTGGGGAAAAGTAAAATAAGATATTTTGATCATAATATTCCCGGTGCAGATATGTTTGCCGGGAGAGATGAAGAAAGATATACAGTAATAAGCAAGAAGGTCGGTAAATATCTCACCCGGCAGGTCATAAGCAGAAAAAAAGAAAGGGGTAGTGAGACATACGACAATAAAAAAGGAACGGAGTCCAAATCTTCTTTAGGCAAAAATGTTCTCAGGAAAATTAAACGGTCAGGGAAAGAACTTGCCGGCGTAGTTAAGGATCTTATTCCCGGTATGTCTGTGGATAAAAAGAATGTTCCGCCTGAGAACAAAAGTGTTCTGAACCGGGACAAATTGGATCCAGGAATACAGGGAAAAGTTACGGCAATAGTGGAACATTACGGCGACAAGAAAAATATAACTTTAGCCGAGACCAGATATACCCCTCAAGGCCATCTTTACGCTCCTTCCTCATCTGTGGTTTTATTAAAAATAGCCGCACAGTTTATAAACGGAAAGGGCACAAAAGTACTGGATCTTGGTTACGGCGGAGGAAAAGCGGCCGCAATATTTTCACTTTTCTCGGACCATGTTACCGGTGTCGAAATAGACAGAGCGGGAGGGGAAAGAGGTAAAAGTCCGGGTCTTGCCGAAGCTGGTATGTGGCATATCGAGGAACTTTCTAAAGCCGGGCTTGTGAATAAAAGCAACATAGAACTTATAAAAGGGGACTTTCTCAGCGATGAGTTCGACATGTCCGATTTTGATCTGATCTACATTTACTGGCCGTATGCAACCGAAGAAAGCGCTGATCAGGCCGCGAGAATAGTTGATAAACTGACCGATGCTGAAAAGGGGCTCGGGAAAAACGCGGTTTTCATAGTAAACGCTCCGTCACGGGAAGCGCTCAGGGTATTTTTCCCGGTATTGAAAGAGGTTAATATTGAATACGCGGACTGGAAAGAACTGAGAACATTAGGGCGTTTGCTTTTCGCGTTCAATAGGCCGGGTGACATTGCGGCCGAAAAAGATGATCAGCAAGAAAAGCCTTACGCATCGGATGAGGCAAGAGCTATTCTAAACAAATGGAGATCACTTACCGGTATGGATAATACCGGACTTATCGATGTTTATTATAGTGAAGAGGAGCTGATGCATACGGTCGAAGCTACGGGATTTACTCCGAAAGGAGTGATATATGGTCAATCAGAGACGAGAGATCTGATTGAGATAGGAGAGAGATTCCTTTCCGGGAAGGATAAGAAAGTCCTTGACGCGGGTTCAGGCGCGGGTAAAGCAGTCGCCGTATTTTCATGTTTCGCCGATCATGTTACAGGTATGGAGATAGATTCAATGGCGAGGACCGACGCGGGAGGAAAAAGGTTATTCGAAGTCGGTAAGGAGAGAATAGATTTTCTTGCCGGAGAAGGTATAATTGACGGCAATAAAATAGAACTTACCGATGATGATATATTTGCACCG
>CAYMTI010000040.1:0-392 GCA_964393315.1 uncultured Planctomycetia bacterium | reverse complement strand
GGGGTTTCCCGGCGAAAGATTCCGGGAAATATATTGAAAAATTCACAAAAAAAATACTTGATCCCGAAAAAGGGCTCAGGCCGGGAAGTCTTTTTATAGTAAATACGCTTCTAAAAGGATTGATCTTTCCCGGTCTTGAAAAACTGGATGTGTCCATAGGGAAAAATATAACGGTTTACAGGCGTCCTGCAGACAAAAAGGAAGATGGAGCCGGGACTGCGTTGATATCTGAGGTGTCTTCTTTTCCGATATCAGTTAACGGAGCCTGGATACAAAACACCGGAGGAGCTGCTTTTGAACTTTCAGCCGCGGAGGGAAATAACGATATTGAACTATATGATGCAAAAGGGAAACGTGTAGGAGAAATACAGTTATCCTTTCCCAAAGTAGAT
>CAYMTI010000039.1:0-7778 GCA_964393315.1 uncultured Planctomycetia bacterium | reverse complement strand
CGGTCTTCATTGTCCATATGAAGTATAAAATCGGTTACTTCAGAAACTTCTGTTTCCCGGCCCAGTTCATTCGCGTAAAAACTCGCGTCATAAGCCTTCTGAGCCAAGTTTTCAAGAACGGCCATTATCTGCTCGTTATCTCTGAATAAACTATCCCCGCTTATATCAGCCGCGATAGAATCCATCATAGTCTCGATCTTGTATTTCTCAGTTGCGAAATCATCCGCGGTTTCCAGAGAATCCGAGTCGTTAACGGCTTTATACTTCATCTCATCCTCACTCCAGACCGCACCCAGATTTTCCATCTCCTCTTTTTCCGACTGAGTCTCCGCCGAAAGAGCCAATAAAAGATCCAGCTTTTCATTACCCGCGTCCAACTGGGATCCAACATCATAAGAAGCCTTCTTCACGGACTGCACGTAAAAAGAAAGATCAGCGGCGATTTCCGCGCTATTTTTAGACATGTCAAACTCTCCGGAAATAGCCGCAAAATCGGGATTTATGCTTTCTCCGGCGGCTTCACATTGCACAAGGACATCCAGCGCTGCGGCATTTATCCCATCATAAGAAATGTTACAAGCATGGTTCAGTATGCCGCCGTCACGCCACACATAATCCTGTTCTGATTCATCCCAGTCCTTTATGCTCAACCGGTTATACCCATCTTCCTGTACAAGTCTTACACTGGTGTTCTCATCCAGCAAATTCGCAGAATCGAAACCTATTCCGGTATATATCCCGCTTATTCTGTTATCTTTGACCGAAACATAATAATTTCTTTCACCTGTCGGGGTTCTCTCCGTGAACGCGAACTCATCCGTATTGGCCTCCACAAGCTCAGATTCCGTATCCGCTATCGGTCCGGTGGGGCCGATCTCCAATCCGCTCATTATGATCTCAACGTTCTTTTCGGCCTCAAGCGCCTCGAAATAATCTTTCCATAATCCTTCAAAGATAGTTTCCGTCTGTCCTCCGCCTGTTTTCAGACAATAGTTTCCTTTTTCGGTGTCATAATAATATTCCCATTCACCTGACCCGTTCTTATAAAAACTTTCCCATTCCCCTATATACGCGTCACTTGTATCCAGGCTATCCGTCCTTGGATATTCCAGGATATCTCTATGCCCGCCGATCTGATATATGATACTGTTGACCTGGCTCTCGACCGCGTCAAGTCCCACGGATCTTCTTTTGATCATATTGTCAAGCCTGTTACATTCCAAAAGTTTTAATATTACAAGATCCTTAAGGTCTTGATCATCCGGAGACTCATCGAGTAATGAAACAGCGTTATCATAAGCTCTTTGGGAAGAGCCCAGCTGCCCGGATAAAAGCTCTATTTCCTCGGATAGATGTTCTTTTTCGTCAACCAGTTCTTCTTTCCTTTTTTCCGCCGCGTTGATAGCATCAAGTATTAACTGCCGTTTTTCCGATGCTCTTTTGACCTCATCTGTTCCCTCTTGTTCCATCATCTGTCCAAATTCAGCCTCGATTTCCTGGGTCGCGATCTCTTCCCATATTACCTTGGCCATTGCCCAGGCCTTAAGCATCCCGTTGTCCTGGTCCCCGGACGTACCCATAACTTCAAGGTCTACGGGCATCTGGTTCGCCTGCGCCGTGGATTCTTTCATGTTGGCGTAAGCGTTCTGAGACAGAGCCACGCCTTTTACGACCGTTTTGGCCGCGCTAGTCAAAGCTTTAGATCCAAGGATCAGAAGACCGCGGCCGTGATCCAGATCATCATAGACCGAATCCGCTATATCCAGTGCTTTTACAGCATAAGCATATTCTTCAGTTTCATCCATATCAGCTACATCCGTTACCGCGGCCAGAATACCCTTCATCTCCATGAGTTTCGCGACCAGGTTTTCCTCAATGTAGTTCCCGGCTTCAGAAACAATCTCCGATGCCTCGTCCGTATACCTCTTAACGCCTTCCTGCGTTCTCCATAGCGACTGCACCATGGCCTTTTCCTCCATGACACGTTCTGTAACACCGGGAACAAGGTCATCGTTCTCGTCGAGCCAGGTTAGATCCTTCATATCCTCCCAAGCATTACCGAGCGTCTGGCATACAGAATCCAGATCATCCTTATTGGAACTAAACTCGGAAACCGCCGCGCTTATACCGTCGATAATGCCCGTTATCTCGGATTGGATATTTTCCATAGAAATACTCAGATCGGGATCCATGATCTTATCATATATTAGATCTCTTATTTCGGATATCTTTTGGGCCGCGAGATATTGTCCTGCCATGATCTCTGCTACGGATTCAGACATATCAGTGTTATATTCGTCAGATGAACCTATGGTTTTCAATGTGTCTAAAAGGGCATTCGAAACATCGCAGTCCATATTATCTCCAACTGCCGTACTGTAAACGGGCAAGCCCGAAGCGGGCCCTTCCGGATCGAACATGGGATCGAACCGGGAGTAATCCGTTATCATATTACACGCGGCAGTCAGCAAAACATCATATCCTGTTTCAATATCTAAAATGTTTTCTTTAACAATATCGGCAGAAGCACGGGCTTCTTCCGCTTCAGCCTGCAACTCATTAACACGGTTTTCGATCGCGCCGGCAACCTGATCGCTCCCTTCAAGCAGAGTCAGGGAACATGCTCCTGATCCCTCGGCACTATCACCATCGGAAAGACCGGCAATAAGTGAATCGTTAAGCCCATCAGCTGTATTGTTATATGTTTCCCGGGTCATTTCACATAATTCGGCAAGCACATCATCTGATGTCATGGATGGATTTCTGGATATCAAAAGCGCGGAAAGACCGGCAACAAAAGCCGCGGAAAATGATGTCCCAGCCTCATTATCAGATGTTCCGACAGTCACAACATCCCATGGAGCATAGAGGTCCAGAGCGCTTCCGTAATTACTCCAGCCGGAGATATCCCCGTCCAGGTCCACAGAACCCACAGTTATGACATCCTCCTGTCCAGCTATACTGTCTTCTCTTACCACCGTGCCTTCATTACCCGCTGCCGCCACGAGCATAGCGCCTTTTTCCACCGCGTATCGTATAGCTTCTTTTAAAGTCGAAGTTACGGGAAAAAGGAATAAAGGCATAGCTATTACCCGGGCACCGGCATCCACGGCGTAATATATGGCATCCGCCACAATATTGGAAGAAGTCTCTCCTGTTTCATCCAGAACCTTTAGTGCCAGCAAATCCGACTCAGGCGCGACGCCCGCTCCCTCTAACCCGCTTATAACACTTGCTGTTTTCGTCCCGTGCCCGATAGTATCGCTATCCCATTGTCCCGTACCCGTAAAATCATATCCACCGGCTAAATCTATCCCTAGAAGCTCCGTATCAATGCCCGAATCAAGTATAGCCACCATAACATCTTCCTCGGGAACCATGCTCTTTATTCCTTCTATATCACCAAACAATGCTTTAATACTTTCGGATGGTTCAGCAACCGGAACTGTTTCGACTATTATTGAAGCTGCTCCGCTTGTATATGTGCCTTCGCTCATCTCTCTCAGACCATATGTAGCTTCCAGCATCTTTTCAAGATTATCGGAATAATCCTCTGATAATTCACGTTTATTCCCTCTTTCCTCAAGTTGTTCATCCGTAAGAAGCTCATCTATAAGATCGATATATCCCCCCGCGGCTTGTTGCTGCAGTCTTGCAATTTCTGTTTCATGAGAAGCGCTAAGGGTATCGCTCCATTCCTCAAGTTTTATAAGCTGCTGGTTATCTATCCAATTTTCGTCTTCCTTGACATCCCAAACGCTCTGGCCGTTAACATAACTGCCAAAAACATGCAAATATTCAGGGTTGAAGCTTTTTTTCCAGAAAGGTTCAATTTTTGAATATAATTGCGCCGTTAAGTTTTCTAAACTCGACCATTGAGTTTTTAACGTTGCCAGCTTTTCCGTGAAATCACTATTAGCTGCACCGTAAGCTGTATTCGCGTCATTATATTTCTGATTAGCTATTTTTGCAAGCTCGTCTATACCGTCAACATCCGGATTTGCACCCTGTGCCGCAGTTATAGCGGTTTTTTCTTTTAACAGCACCTGCTTCATATCGTAAAGGTCTCCAACATGTTCGGACGCTATATAAGCTTCCCTGTACGCCGCGTTGGCTATCTGCTCCTGCTCCCGAACTTGCCATAAAATTTCCAGGGCTTCCTGCGGAAGGTCAACGTCCGTCGCCATCCTGGCTTCGGTGTTTATATCAATTATCTCAAATAAGGCATCATTAAGTACTCCGCGCTGTTGATCTATGAAACCATTTGAATCTGAAACATTCTCCATAGCATATTGCCATTCAAGGGCGAGGCTCGCTATCGCGTCAGAATTCTGAGAAATGCGATCATCCGCGATATTCCATTCGCTGTATTCTTCTCGCCTCTCTTTCGAAATATCCCTTAGATTATCTGTCCCGTTAACCATATCCCATATTTGATTATAACTTTCCTTGGCCGCTTCGACATTGGCGTAAAGCGTAGCCAACCCTGGAGTAGTGGTATAAGCGGCGGAAGTCGCTTTACTCCCGAGCATACCGGATATCGCGCTCCAGTTCCCTGTCCAAATACCTTTTTTACCCGATTCTTCCGCTTTTGCCTCCGCATAATCCCCTTTCACTTCATCATACAGGTCCTTATAAAAATCGGGATAACTGGAGTAACACCCGCTGGTAGCTATCTGAAAATTCTGCATTTCCGCTATAGATTTAGAAACTATGTCGAGCATTTGCGCCGATATCTCATCCATTTTTTCAGCGTAAACTATCTGGTATTCATTTATCCTCCTCTCTGACGGATCCTGCATAACGCTGTGTATATATACAGGCGATATATGCGGGACAGCTGAGCCGGTTATATAAGGTGGATCCGGGTCCGAAAGACTCTCTGAAGTGTACTTGCCGACGATCCGCAAAGCGAGCAGCCTCTGGGACTGCGCGACTTGATAAGCGTTCAATGCGGCATTTATTATAGAGCGAAGACCGGTTACCGTATCCCAGCATATATCCTTAAGGTTCTGGTATGAATTAGCATATGTGGAATATACTCCCATAGCGTTCGCTAACTGCCCTACCTGCTCATGTTTCGAGAAATAATCAAGCCGTGTGGAATACTCGGCATCTACAGCTTCGCTAAGTTCATCAGATACCCCGGTTGAACCGCCGCCTGAACCGCCCGCGGCAGTGTAACTCGCGACCGCGTCATCGTAAGCAGCCGCGGCTCCTTCCAGATTTCTCAACGCGAGGTTTTCAGCACCTTCGACTATCCCCGGATCATAACCATACCCTTCACGCACGAGAGTAGTTATCTCAGCCTGGGTAAGACAATAAGCGGCTTTACTGCTAAGTTTGGTCAATAAGGAATCTATATCTCCGGTAGAAACAATAGAAGTGAAATCCTCGTTATAACTTTTGATCACCTCGCCCGCGGAATTTATATCGGCAATAGATGAACTCATTTTCTGGGCATTAGTAAAAATAAAACTCTTCGCTTCGTCCGCTCCCTCAAACGCCTCTTCCAATGTCGTGCTGGAATTTTTCGCGACCGACTCATCCGTTAATGTTTCGTCCACATCCAGCGCGCCGTAATTTATCTCGACCTCTTCTCCGAACATAAAATAGCTCATGATCTCAGTCGCGTATTTAACCGTATTCTCGAGATCAGCTACCTTTCTAACATAACTACCTGTGAGCTTTTCAAAATGGCTGTTATTAGGGTTAGCCATTGAGATAGCCAGGGCCGTATCCCTAGCGTCTTTTGTTTCTGTAAGATAAGATTCAAGTTTATCCAGATATTTACGCAACTGTGATACATCCGGCATTTTTTCATCAGTAGCGGTTTTCGCTTCACTCACGAAGTTAGACCATTCCGTTTTAGCGGAACCAAGGTTACTGTCGATTATTCCCGTAGCGGCGGTTATCTTATCTTCCTGCTGCCTTATCCCCTCAACTATTGAATTTACATCATCCGTGATAATATTTGCCGCGTCACGTTCACTTTCTACTGAAGATTGTAAAAGCCATCCCAGGTACCCGCTCAAAACATATTTTTCGTCCTCTCCTCCCATCCCATCGCTGTCAGTGGTATATACGCCTGTTCCGGCCAGAGAATCAGAAGCTGTAAGAAGTTTGGTCAAACCTTCATAAGCGGCATCATTCGTAGCATACTTGTATTTAGAATCGAAAGCAGCTACCGCGTCCTGCCACGCCTCAAGCGCTGTAAAATAAGAAGCGAATTTACCGTCATAATAAGTCTCCCCGGCATCCCATAATCCCGAATCCACGGATGAAAGAGCGGCTACCAGCGCATCCTCAAGCTCGACTTTCTTGGCGGCTATGGCATTACATAATGTGGTATACGCTGAACTTGTGCTATAAGCGGAAGTCCCGACGACCTGGTTCTGTATCTTTAACAATTTATCCAGAGCATCCCATGTTGTTCCCCTGTCACCACCGCTCAGGGCGTTTATTTGCCCGGTCAATTCCTCTTCAGTCGCATAGTCGGCCTCAAGCCCTTCCTGAATAGCCAGATCTACCGCCCGCCCGTTAACTCTTGCGATCCCTTCTTCTACGATATCCAGGAAATTCCCTATTACCGGAGCTATATCAACATTGGAGGTATTTGACATTTTGTACAAAATGTCCCGCTTCTGGTATATATTGCCCCGTTTCTCCATAGCCGTACTCAAGGAGCCCGCCGAAGCCCCGCTGGATATATAACCAAGAGCTTCATTATACGCTGCCGCAGCTTCATCTAACACCGCATTAACCGCGCTCTGATAAGCTGTTTGAGCGGCTTCTCCGAGAGAATTGATAGTATCTATCTCATCTTGTGAAGCCTCAGAAAGAATAAACTTCTCATAATAGTTCTCCACCTGCGTAACCAGACTTTCATGCAGGTTTTTAGCTGCTGTAGCAAAAGCACTGAGGTAATCGGTCACATCCTTACTTGTTTTAAGCTTTACAACCTCAGCTACGGTCGAAACCCCAAGAAGCGCAGATTTTATACCTTCAGCTTCTGAAGCGCTAACATCAACAAGATCCTCAAAGCCTTTAACTATATCATCGGCGAATTCTTCAACCGCTTTTATCTTACCTCCCGTATATTTATTCTCAAATTCCGTTTTTAAAGTAGTACAGTTACTTTTTAATCCCTGTATGGTACCTATGATGGCAGTCAGATCAGGATCAGGGGTAGAATAAGTACCGTTGATCTCATTTATGACCTTTATCACATCATCCATCTGCTGTTTTAACTGTTCAATAGCGTCTTCAGGATTAAAGTCTTCAGATCCCGTTGAATAATCCCCTTGAGTCGTATAAGCGCCGTCTTCCCGGTAGTAATATTCTTTCCGATATACTTCAAGCCCACGCCCTGTATCCCAATCAGCCCGGATCTGCGCTATATAGTTAGTTATCTCTGTGCCATCTGCGCTAGTAACTTCACCGTCGCGGTTTATATCGACTCTGTACCCGAGATAATCCCGCAGGAGCATCATGTCTTTTACAGTTACACTACCGTCTCCGTCGATATCCGCCTTTGCGATCTGGGAAGAAGATAATGAACCCGAGTAACCTAGAAAATCAAGCATCGCGTCCCATATTTCTATATCCAGGCCGTCGACATTCCCGTCACCGTTCATATCCACGATCTTACCCAAAGCGGCATTAAGGTCTGAAGTATCGTAACTATCACCTAACCCGACATTATAAACGTCAGCCCGGCTGATTTCATCGGCTTTTTTAATTTCAGATATTATAATGGTTGTGTTTGTTTCATCGGC
>CAYMTI010000038.1:0-7961 GCA_964393315.1 uncultured Planctomycetia bacterium | reverse complement strand
ATGTTGATATCGTGGGTAATTTTGCCGCTGAAACTCATGTTGACAGGTCCATATAATATCCTGAAGATTTCAAAAGGACCAACGTTCTCGGAGTAAAAACTATGCTTGAGCCCGCTAGAAAGGCCGGAGTATCCAGGTTCATACAGATAAGTACCGATGAGGTCTATGGTGATGTGCCTGACGGGTTTTCATCAGAGAAAGACAGGCTTGAGCCCAAAAGTCCTTATGCAGCTACCAAGGCTGCGGGAGATCTCCTGGCATTATCGTATTTTCGTACGTATGGGTTTCCTGTTACAGTAGTTAGAAGTTCCAATAATTTCGGCCCCTTCCAATACCCGGAAAAAGTTATACCTCTTTTTATTACTAACCTGCTTGAAATCAAGAAAGTACCGGTTTACGGTGAAGGTACTAATGTTAGGGACTGGTTGTTTGTAGAGGATAACTGCAGAGGGATAGATACGGTTCTCAAAAAAGGTTTACCCGGAGAGATATATAACATCGGAGGCGGGAACCTTTTACCCAATATCGAACTTACCAGGATGATACTTTCTTTTGTGAAAAAGGATGGTGATTTTATCGAATATGTCAATGGCCGTCCGGGACATGACAAGAGATACGCTTTGGATTCCAGCAAAATAACAGGCCTTGGCTGGGAACCGTCAGGAGATTTTGCTCATAATATGGCAAAGACAGTTGACTGGTACACTAATAATGATAAATGGTGGAGACCTCTTAAAGAGAGAGCGGAAATAATAGAATGGTAATGTTATTTGTAGCTGTAGGCGAACGACAAACGGCCGGATATGTAAAAAAAATATGTTTTTTAAAGCTTGAAACAGGGGTTTTAAATTGAAAATACTTATAACCGGTTCCGGGGGGATGCTGGGATATGATCTTTGTAACGTCCTGTCAGGTGAATATTATCTTACAGGTATAGATATAGCTTCTTCCGGGAACAACGAAAGACTTAACAAATTTTATCAGATCGATATAACACAAGCAGAGGGTCTTGAAAAAATATTACTGGCGGAAAACCCCGATGTGGTGGTACATACGGCTGCATGGACAGATGTAGACGGGTGCGAGCAGGATACCGATAAAGCCGAAGCCGTAAATGTCAAAGGAACTTTGAATATAGCTGAGGCAGCTGAAAAGGCCGGTTCGTATTTGATGGCTTTAAGTACAGATTATGTCTTTGACGGCGCTAAGGGAAGTAGCTATACAGAAAAAGACCGGCCGAACCCTTTAAGCGTGTACGGCCGGACAAAATTAGAAGCGGAAAATATTATAAAAGAAACTCTGAGTTCGTTTGTTATATTGAGGACCAGCGCGTTATACGGGGGTAACGGTAAAAATTTCGTCGATACAGTGATCTCTAAAGCTTTTAAGGGAGAAGAAATACGAATAGTCGCGGATCAGGTAACCTCTCCGACATACACATATGACCTGGCGAAGTCAGTTAAAGATGTGATAGAGAAAAGAGCGGCTTTAAATGATACCATTCTTAATATCTGTAATTCGGGAAGTTGTTCCTGGTATGACTTCGCGGTAAACATATTGGATAAGGCTGATATAAAATATAATGATGTCAAACCTATAACGAGCGCCCAGCTTGACCGCCCGGCTGAAAGGCCTGGTTTTTCGGTTCTTGATAATACTTTATTATATGAAATTACAGGCCGTGAAATGCGCAGCTGGAAAGAGGCTTTGAGCGATTATTTAATAAAAAAACAAAAAAGAAGGATGTGATATGAGCGCTTACAAAAGTATTCACGCGAAAATAAAAAATAAAACAGTGACCATAACCGTAATGGGTCTGGGATATGTGGGGCTTCCGATAGCTATTGAATTTGCCAGGAAAGGATATATGGTTAACGGGTTGGATAATAACAAGGGGCGGATAAACAAATTAAAAAAAGGAGTATCGTATATAGAAGATATTTCCGATAAAGATATTCAGAAAGTAATGGAAGGCGGAAAATTCAAGGTCACTTCGAACGCTAAAGTTCTGGAAAAGTCAGATGTTATAATCGTATGCGTTCCTACACCTTTGAGAAAGATAAAGGATCCGGACATCTCCTACATTCTTCTAGCGACTAGATCAATAAGGAAGCATATACGTTCCGGCCAGTTTATAATAGTGGAAAGTACGACTTATCCGGGAACGACCAGAGAAGTTATATTGCCGGAACTTGAGAAAAGCGGATGTTTACTCGGTAAGGATTTCTTACTGGCCTTTTCGCCCGAGAGGATAGACCCGGGAAATTCGAAATACAGTCTTGTTAATATACCTAAGGTTATCGGCGGCTTGACTCATCAAGGGACCGATCTTGGTAAGTTTCTGTATTCCAGGATCTTAAAGAAAGTAGTCGGCGTTCCAAACGCAGAAATAGCAGAAGTTACCAAGCTCCTTGAAAACACTTTTCGTATCGTTAATATCGCTTTAATAAATGAGTTTGCCATGTTATGCGATAAACTTGATATCGATGTATGGGAAGTTTTGAGGGCGGCGGGGACGAAACCTTTCGGTTTCATGCCTTTTTCCCCGGGGCCGGGGATAGGCGGGCATTGTATCCCGGCTGATCCGATGTATTTGTCGTGGAAAGCTCAAAAAGTAGGATTTGAAACCAAAATGGTCGATCTGGCGGCACGAACTAATCGGATGATGCCTTTATACGTGGTAAAAAGGATAAAAGAGATACTCAAGAAAAACGGTAAGAAAATAAAGGGCTCCTCGATATTTATAGCCGGAGTGGCGTATAAAAAAGATGTAAATGATCTGAGGGAATCTCCTGCCCTGGATATAATCAAACAGTTGAAGAAAAAGGGCGCCGATATTAAATACCATGATGCTTATATCCCTTATCTTGACCTTCACGGATTGAGATACAGGTCAAGCAAGCTGACCGCTTCACAGATAAAAAAACATGATCTTGTTTTAATAGTTACGGATCATGGCAATGTGGATTATAACCTTATAAGGGATAACGCCGCTATGATATTTGATACAAGGAATGTTTATAGCACTAAAGATATGAAGAACGGCAATGTGATCAGACTTTAAAAATCAAAAAAGGAGTTGGATGTGGCTAAATATCTGGTAACCGGGGGAGCGGGGTTTATAGGTTCGAATATTGTGGAAACACTGGTAAAAAAAGGTGAGAAAGTCAGAGTGCTGGATAATCTTTCCACGGGAAAAGAGGATAATCTTAAACCTTTCATGGACAAAATAGAGTTCATTAAAGGAGATATACGCAACAGCGGTGATCTCAAGGACGCTCTCAGAGAGGTCGATTATGTCTCGCATCAAGCGGCACTGAGAAGTGTAGCTAGAAGCGTAGAAGATCCAGTAGCTTCAAATGATGTAAATGTAACAGGAACACTTGATCTTTTAATGGAAGCAAAAGAGGCCGGGGTAAAAAGGCTTGTTTACGCATCGAGCAGTTCGGCATACGGCAGGTGTGAAAAATTCCCGCAAAAAGAAGATTTTACGCCGGATCCGATATCTCCTTACGCGGTAAGCAAACTCGCGGCGGAATATTATTGCAGGATGTTCTCCATCACAATGGGGTTTGAAACGGTAAGCCTGAGATATTTTAATGTATTTGGCCCCAGGCAGAATCCCGAGTCGAAATATTCGGCGGTCATACCTGCTTTTATTGACGCTTTGATAAATGATAAAGCCTGTATTATACATGGAGACGGCACTCAGTCCCGTGATTTTACTTTCGTGAGTAATGTAGTTGACGCCAATCTTGCGGCCTGTGAGGCGGAAAACGCTTCCGGACTTGTTTTTAATGTTGCTTGCGGTGAAGAACATTCCATTATAGAAATTGCCGATCATATAAAGAAAGATCTGGGTAAAGATATTGACCATGTGTTTGAAGGAAGAAGGGCCGGGGATGTAGATAGAACCTCTGCTGACGTTTCAAGACTCAGGGATATACTCGGGATAAATGAGCAGGTCTCTTTTTATGAAGGTTTAAGCCGGACCGTTAAATGGTTCAAAGAAGAATATAAAGGTGACTAGTAACAGGTGATCGGTTTTATTCACGTCAATCTGTTGAAAATGAGTTCGGACATTTTTTAGCGTTCACAGCTCACTGATAACTCGTCACTTAAAATGATTGGAGGAGTTTATATGCGTGTATTACTTACGGGTGGTGCCGGCTTTCTAGGATCCCATTTATCCGAAAAGCTTTTAAACCAGGGGCATAGTGTTGTTTGCATGGATAATCTTGTTACAGGCAATATAAATAATATTGCCCATCTTTCGTCTAATGAAAAATTTGAATTTATAAAACATGATGTGTCTAACTATATATTTTTGAAAGGGAAAATAGATTTTGTTATGCATTTTGCTTCTCCGGCAAGTCCGGTTGATTACCTGAAACATCCAATAAAGACGCTTAAGGTAGGCGCGTTAGGTTCGCATAATTGTCTGGGCCTTGCGTTGGCGCAGGGGGCAAAATTCCTGCTAGCTTCTACTTCCGAAGTATACGGGGATCCTCTTGTCAATCCTCAACCGGAAACTTACTGGGGGAATGTGAATCCTGTGGGCCCAAGGGGGGTATATGATGAAGCAAAGCGTTTTGCCGAAGCTATTTCGCTCGCATACTATCGCAATCACGGGGTGGATGTGAAAATAGTCAGGATATTCAATACTTACGGGGAAAGAATGCGGCTGCGTGACGGAAGGGTAGTTCCCAATTTCATTGAGCAGGCTTTGAATAGTAAGCCTATTACGGTTTTCGGCGACGGGAAACAGACAAGGAGTTTTTGTTATGTTTCAGATCTTGTTGACGGGATATTAGCTTTGATGCTTTCGGATCTGAACGAGCCCGTTAATATCGGTAATCCTACGGAAATGAGCGTGGTAGATTTTGCTGAAAAAGTAAAGGAGATAACTGGATCAAAAAGTGAAATAGTTTATGAGGCGCTTCCGGTAAATGATCCCAAAGTAAGAAGACCCGATATTACAAAGGCAAGAGAAGAACTTGGGTGGGAACCAAAAATAGGGCTGGATGAAGGTATCCAGAGGACAGTGGAATGGTTCAAAAAAACTTATTCAGGTTAGAGGAAACAGGAGAGAGCAGAGAGGACAATTTGTTGCAGTTTTTAAAGAAGAGAATAAAAAATAAATGGAGGATGTTCTGACAATACAAGTAAGATAGATATAGCAAGATGAGAAACGTTATTTTATGCCTGTTTATGTTTGTCAGAACTCAGTATTACGAAAGGAAAAACCATGCAAATACCATTATTGGATCTTAAATCTCAGTATGACCAGATAAAGGGAGACATAAGTAATGTCTTGAGCTCGGTCGTTGAAAGCCAGTATTTTATTCTGTCGGAAGAAGTGTCTTCGCTGGAAAGGGAAATAGCGCAATATACGAACGTGTCTTATGCTGCCGGTGTAGCTTCGGGGACAGATGCGCTTATCTTGTCTTTAAAAGCCGCTGGAATAGGTCAAGGCGATAGGGTTATTACTACGGCTTTCACCTTTTTTGCTACCAGCGAAGCGGTTTCCATTCTAGGCGGCGTTCCTGTCTTTGTGGATATAAATCCGGATACTTTCAATATCGATCCGGATAAAATAGAAAAATTCATGGAAAACGCCTCGAGTGAAGTCGCGGATTCAGTTAAAGCTATTTTACCTGTACATCTTTACGGTCAATGTGCTGATATGACCAGAATACAGAAAATAGCGGAAAAATATGATCTTAAAATAATTGAAGATTGCTGTCAGGCGATAGGGTCGTATCATAAAGGCAAGAAGGCCGGGGCTTTCGGTCTTTCCGGATGCTATAGTTTCTTTCCAAGTAAAAACCTGGGCGGGTTCGGTGACGGAGGTATGATTGTTTCATCCAACAATGATTTGATCAACAGGATAAAGAAACTCAGGGTACACGGAAGTACTGAACAGTATATACACGATGAAATAGGACACAATTCACGATTGGACAGCCTGCAGGCTGCTGTATTGAGGGTCAAACTGAAAAAATTAGATATGTGGCTTGAGGGACGCAGGCGAATAGCCCAAAAATATGACAGCGCTTTTTCAGGATGTAATATCGCTACTCCCGAAGTAGCGGAAGGTAATGTGCATACTTACCATCAGTACACGATCAAGGTCGACGAGAGGAATGAGTTGTTGAAATACTTGAATGATAAAGGGATAGGTGCCAGGATTTATTATCCAGTACCGCTTCATTTACAGCCGTGTTATAGGGATCTTGGATATTCTATCGGCAGTTTGCCTGTTTCGGAAACGGTCGCGGAAAAAGTATTATCATTACCTGTATATCCTGAGCTTTCAGATGAAAAAGTGGATTATGTGATCGATACGGTTTTAGGTTTTTATAAAAAGAACTGATCAAGAGAAATAGAGAACAGGGTAAACGATGGATTTATCTATAGTAGTTCCGGCATATAACGAAGGAAAAAGACTGAGGCGGACGCTTGAGGGCATAAGAGAGTATTTCCGGGGCCGTAAATGTTCTTATGAGATAATTGTTGTGAACGACGGAAGCTGGGATAATACGGTGAGTATAGTCGAAAACAGTCTTCTATACCAAGAATCAAAAGTCATATTAATAAGAAATAGCAGGAACAGAGGAAAAGGATATTCGGTTAGAAAGGGGATTAAAGTCTCGACAGGAGATAAGGTGCTTTTGACTGACGCAGACATGTCCACGCCCATAGAAGAAATTGAAAAACTGGAAAGTTATTTTTCGTCAGGATTTGATGTCGTGATAGGGTCCAGAAGTATTAAAGGATCAAGAATAAAGGTGGCGCAGCCTAAATACAGGATACTGATGGGTAAAACCTTCAATTTAATGGTAAGAGCGCTTGTTTTAAGAGGTTTTATAGATACACAATGTGGTTTTAAATTGTTAAGAGGGGATTGCGCAAGGGATATTGTATCCGAAATGAGATTAGATGGGTTTTCTTTTGATGTTGAAATGTTGTTCCTGGGCGTAAGAAAAGGATACAGTATAAAAGAAGTACCTGTTGTGTGGGAAGATTTTAAGGGCAGTAAAGTTAACCCTTTTTATGATTCAGCCAGGATGTTTTTGGACCTGCTTTATATCAGGGCCATACATATGAAAAAATAAAATTTGGAGTAAGATCATGAAAAAAATTCTTGTTACCGGGGGAGCCGGTTATTTAGGGTGTATACTTTCCAGTAAACTGCTGGACAAAGGATACAGCGTGAGGTGTTTCGACCGTTTGTATTTCGGTGAAGATCCCATAAAAGATCTGGTAAGTGACCCGGGTTTTGAGATCATAAAAGGTAATATAGTGGATCTTAAGGATTTTCCCGATCTTTTAGACGGAGTTGACGCTGTTGTACATCTTGCGGGCCTGGCTAATGATCCCACCGCTGAATTGGATCCGGAGCTTACCAGGGAAACAAATTTTAAGGGATCTGTAGAACTTGCCAACAAGGCAAAAGAAAAAGGTATAGACCGTTTTGTTTTTGCTTCAAGCTGCAGCGTTTACGGTCAGGGTCTGTCGGACCGAATAACCGAAGGGTCTCCGCTTAACCCGGTCTCGATATACGCGGAATCAAAGATCACAGCCGAAAAAGCTATTGATAAGCTTAAAGATAAAACTTTTTGCCCGATATATCTTAGACAGGCCACACTTTTCGGAAAATCAAGAAGGATGCGTTTTGACCTGGCGATAAACCTTATGGTAGTTAACGCTCTTGTTAAAAAAAAGGTATTCGTTTATGGCGGAGGCCGGCAGTGGAGGCCTTTTTTACATGTTGAGGATGCCGCAGAGGCTTTTATATCCTGTCTTGAAGCGGATAGAGATAAAGTTTTTGGGCAGGTATTCAACGTCGGGGATTCTAACTTGAACTTTGAGATAATAGATCTTGCTAAATTTGTCCAGTCTAACATAGCTGGAACCGAATTGGAGGTTGTTCCCGACTCTCCGGACAAAAGGAGTTA
>CAYMTI010000037.1:0-8091 GCA_964393315.1 uncultured Planctomycetia bacterium | reverse complement strand
GTGTCATACTTCATGACGGTCCTCCGTATGCTAACGGACATCTTCATTTAGGACACGTCCTGAATAAAACGCTAAAGGATATTTGCGTGAAATTTTATTCCATGAACGGGTATAAAACTCCATATGTCCCGGGATGGGATTGTCACGGGCTTCCTGTGGAACACCAGCTTCTCAAAGAGCTTAAGATAAGTAAACATGAGATAGATCAGGTCAAATTCAGAAAAAAAGCTTATGACTACGCTATGAAATTCGTAAAGATACAGACGGGGGAATTTAAGCGTTTGGGTGTTTTTGCTGATTGGAAAGAGCCTTATTTGACGCTGACAAAGGATTACGAAGCTGATATCCTGGCATCTTTGGCTGACCTGTATGAAAAAGGTTACATCTATAAAGATCTCAAGCCTGTTAACTGGTGTAAGAACTGTGAAACCGCATTGGCTGAAGCCGAAGTGGAATATAAGGATAAAATATCACCTTCGATATTCTTTAAATTCGACACATCAAAAACTATTAACGGAAAGAATACTTTTTTTGTCGTCTGGACCACCACTCCCTGGACATTGATCGCAAATGTTGCTGTTGCCGTTCATCCGGAGTATGATTATTCTCTCGTTTCCGTAGGCAAAGAGAACTGGATAATGCTTTCTGACCTGGTAGAAAGTTTTATAAAAAAAACGGGTCTGGATGATTTTGAAGTTATTGATGTTATCAAAGGAACCGAGCTTTTCGATAGGTATCCAGTGGCGCGGCATCCTTTTCTCAGTAGAGAGTCAAAGGTTGTTCTGGCAGAATATGTAACAAAGGAAGAAGGGACAGGGTGTGTACATACCGCCCCGGGACATGGACAGGACGATTACATTACGGGAAAAAAATACGCTCTGCCGGTGATTATGCCTGTTGATGATACCGGTAAATTCACGGATGACGGCGGAGAATTAGCCGGTAAAGATATTTTTACCGCGAATGAAGATATTATCGCCAGGATGAAAGAGAACGGATCCATGATATATACTGAAGAGATCGAACATTCATACCCACATTGCTGGCGCTGCAAACAACCGATAATTTTCAGAGCTACGGAGCAGTGGTTTATGAATGTTGATCATGATGATCTTAGAGAAAAATTGATGGAAGTTATAAACAATGCGGTTAAATGGATACCGGAAGCGGGAAAAGACAGAATATCCTCAATGGTAGAAGGACGTCCAGACTGGTGCCTTTCAAGACAGAGGTATTGGGGAGTTCCTATCCCCGCTTTTAAATGTAACACCTGCGGGAATGCATTTACTTCCGGGGAGATAATACGAAAAGCTGAAGAACTTACGCGTGTTCATGGTTCTAACGCGTGGTTCGAAAAGGAAACTTCTGATCTTGTTCCGAACGGAACAGTATGCCCGGAATGTGGCAAAAACGATCTTTCTAAAGAGGGGGATATTCTTGATGTGTGGTTTGATTCCGGTATCAGCCATCGTGCTGTATTAGATCGCCGTAAAGATCTTTCTTTCCCGGCTGATCTTTACCTGGAGGGGTCGGATCAGCACAGGGGCTGGTTCCAATCGGCATTAATAACTTCGATGGGGATGAAAAACGTTCCTCCTTACAAAGAAGTATTAACACACGGATTTGTGGTGGATGGTGAAGGTAAAAAAATGTCAAAATCACTTGGGAATGTAATAGCCCCAAAGGAAGTAATAAGTAAAAGCGGAGCAGATATTTTAAGGTTGTGGACGGCTTCAAGTGATTATGAGGTCGACATAAAATTGTCAGATGAGATACTGGCCAGACTTTCTGACGGGTACAGGAAGATCAGAAATACTTTCCGTTTCTTTCTGAGCAATTTAAACGATTTTGATCCCCTTAATAACTTGAGAAAAACGGAAGATCTGAAAGAAATAGACTTATGGATGTTATCTCAACTTTACGGGCTTATAGATAAAGTTACAGACGCATATCTTTCCCGGGAATTTCACAGAGTTTATCGGTCAATATATGATTTTTGTGTTTATGAAGTAAGTTCCTTTTACCTGGATGTGGTTAAAGATACTTTGTATGTAGAAGCAGCCGATTCAGGGAAAAGAAGATCGGTTCAAACTGTGTTATATCATTTACTGGATAATCTTTGCAGAATGCTTGCGCCTATAATGCCCTTTACTTCGGAAGAAGTGTGGAGTTTCGCGCCGATAATCAATAAAACCGAAAGTGTTCACCTTGCTCCATGGCCGGATATGAATAGTGACGAGAAAAAATGGGAAAATGTGGAACTTAATTCCAAGTGGATAAAGATACTTGAACTAAGAGATCATGTGTTGAAGCTTCTTGAGATCAAACGCGAAAAAGGGGCAATAGGCAGTTCTCTGGATGCAGCTGTTATGTTTTATTCGGATAACGCGGAAATGAGAGAATTTCTAGATAGAGGAGTTGTTCTGTTCCCTCAACTTTTTAAAATATCCCAGGCTTTTATAATGGAAAAAAGCGATATCGATATGGAGGAAATCCCGGGAATCCCGCTGAAAGTTAAGGTTTTGAAAGCCTCGGGGTCAAAATGTCAACGCTGCTGGAATTACAGCGAGAACGTAGGCCAGAATAAAGAATATTCCGACCTATGCGAAAGGTGTTATAACATAGTCCTAGAAAGGAGAACTAATGATAAAGAAAAAAGTATCTGTTAAAAAAACATCAGCAAAAAATACCTGCCGGTCTAAAAGAAAAATTTCAGGGAAAACAACTGCTGCGGATCCGGCGAAAAAAATATCTCGAAAAAGAAGTGATCTTAAAAGTCCAGTTCTATCTAAAAAAAAGGCGGCAAAAAGTATGTTCAAGAAAAAAGAGCTTGAAGTGATAAGAATTAATCTTATTGCTGAATAAGAACTTATCATTCAGGATGTACTGGCATTGAAGGGGGACAGCGTAAATAAATCCTTCAAGGACCTTTCGGGTGATCTTTCCGGATATTCGTTTCATATGGCAGATATGGCTACAGATCTTTATGACCGGGAATTTTCTCTTGGGCTGGCGGAAGGAGAACGGGAGCGTCTTTATGACCTGGATGAGGCTATTAAAAAGATCGATCAGGGCAGTTACGGCATCTGCGAGACATGCGGCGTAAAGATACGCAGCGGCAGGCTTAAAGTAATGCCTCACGCCAGATATTGTATTAGACATCAAGAAGAGAGAGAAAAAGAGTCCGGACGCTGACCATTTTCAAACCCGACTGGTAGTTAACTTCATGGTATATTTTCTTTTGGTGCTGGTAATTTATCTTTTTGATCAAACTTCAAAATTTTTCATCAGGAATGATCTGGTTTTGGGGGAAAGCCTTCCCGTAATAAACGGCTTCTTTCATATTACCCTTGTTCATAACAGGGGCGCGGCATTCGGCATGTTAGAGCGTTATCCTGGACTTTTTTCCGTTATTGGCGTTTTTTCTGCACTGCTAATAATTTTGTTGCTGACAGTAAAAAAGAAAACATTTGGGATATATGAAAAGCTAGGTCTTTCTTTTATACTTTCAGGTACATTAGGGAATCTTACGGATAGATTATTTTTTGGGTATGTGATAGATTTTATTGATTTCAGGATTTGGCCGGTTTTTAATATCGCAGATAGTTTTATTACGACCGGAGCTCTTATCCTTGGTATTTCTCTATTGTTCCGTTCGCATAATGAAAGAAGCAGAAACTGAACGTTTATAGTCGTTTGATTTGTGGGTTATTATTGTCTGTATACATAGCTGGGAGAGTAGATGCATAGGATACTGATACATTTCGGGCCGTTCACGCTTTATACATACGGATTATTTATCGCCTCAGGTTTTCTTCTAGGTACATTACTGATAATGCGTGTTTCCGAAAAATATGGGTTTTCACGAGACGATGTATTTGATTGCCTGATATGGGTGCTTATTGGGGGTATCGCCGGAGGCCGTCTTTTGTTCGTGATGATCAATTTTCGGGAGTATATAACCGCCCCTTTGAGAATATTTATACTTACTGAGGGAGGATTGGCGGTTCAGGGAGCCATATTGTCTGGTATATTAGTATGTGGCCTTTTTTGCCGTTCGAGAAAGATCCCTTTTCTAAAAACACTTGATCTGTTCTCTCCTTATGTGGCTTTGGGCCAGTCCATAGGCAGGATCGGATGCTTTTTCAACGGCTGTTGTTACGGTAAGGCTATTCAGAAAGGATACGGAGTAATTTTCCCCGGGGATTCTGTTGTGCGTATACCGACACAGTTATATTCCAGCCTGGGGCTTGTTGCTTTATTCTTTCTGCTACTGCTATTACGGGACAAAAAAAAGTATGATGGATTTGTTTTCTTTTTTTACTGCGCGTTATATTCTATTTTCAGGTTTTTTATGGATTTTTTAAGAGGCGATGGATTGGTTTCATTTAGTGCATTCACGCTTTCGCAGATAATAAGTATGATCGTGTTCTTTATCAGCGTATCACTTCTTGTCTTGCTGTATTTCAAAAATAAAGACGGGAAGATAACATGAACATCAGAGTGGTCATTGTGGAAAATAAAGATGAAGGTAAACGAGTAGACAAATTTGTCTCGGAACTGATCGGCGAGGCCTGTTCCAGAACGCATATAAAGACTCTTATTGACGCGGGACATATTACTGTTAATGAAAGCCCGGTCAAGCCTCGTTATATGTTGCGAGAGAACGATAAGATCAAAATTGAACTTATTATGCCCGAATCCGATACTTTTCTTGAACCGGAACCCATACCTTTGGATATTATTTATGAAGATAGGGCTATTATCGTTGTGAATAAGCCCGCTGGAATGGTTATTCATCCGGGAGCGGGAAATAAGAAAGGGACAATGGCGGGTGCGCTGCTCTATCATTGTGCTTCGCTTGCGGATACCGGAGACCGCTTCCGTCCTGGTATCGTCCACCGGCTGGATAAGGATACAAGCGGCGTAGTTATCGTCGCTAAAAATGATAAAAGTATGAGGTCTCTTTCCAAACAGTTCCAGAACAGAACGATCTCAAAATCTTATCTTGCTGTTGTCAAAGGGATCGTTGAATATGATAATGGTGAAGTCGACGCATCTTTATCCCGAAGTCCTGTGGATCGAAAAAAAATGATCGTGGAACCATCTGTAGGCAGAACGGCCAAAACTATTTATAATGTAGTACAGCGTTACAAGAAATATACACTATTACGCCTGAAACCTGAAACAGGAAGAACACATCAGATCCGGGTGCATATGCAGTATTTAAAGCATCCTATCGCCGGGGATAGGGTTTATGGTAGAAGTACGGAAGCTTCTAGACAGCTTTTGCACGCTGAAAAGATAAGGTTCACTCATCCTGAAACCTTGAAGGCCGTTGAATTTGAATCACCAATGCCGGAAGATATGACAAGTTTTATAAATAAACTTGATAAGTAAAGGGGTAACTATGTACTGGAAAATAGAAAAGGCTAAGAAAGGCTTGAAGGGTACTGTTTCTGTCCCGCCCGATAAGAGTATATCGCACCGGGCTGTTATGTATGGTTCCCTTTCAGAAGGCCGGGTTAGAATCCGAAATTTTCTTTATGGAAAAGATTGTCTTTCAACTTTTAGCGCGTTTAGATCTCTAGGCGTTGATATTCGACGGGAAGGGAAGGATGTTTTTATAAAAGGAAACGGACTAAGAGGTTTGCGATCACCTGGCGGAGATCTTTTTCTCGGGAATTCCGGGACTACAATGCGAATAATTGCTGGTATCCTTGCGGGGCAGGAGTTTGATACGGTTTTAACCGGGGATGAATCTCTTTCTAGCCGTCCTATGAACAGGATAATCGAACCATTGAGAAATATGGGCGCTGAGATCAGAGATATTGAGGGAGGAGCTCACGCGCCTTTAGCCATAACGGGGAGAAAAGTACCATTGAAGGCGATTAAATATAGATTACCGGTGGCTAGCGCTCAGGTCAAATCATGTATACTTTCCGCTGGCTTGTACGCGGAAGGAAAGACAAACGTTATAGAGCCTTTTCAGTCCAGAGACCATACTGAACGAATGCTGTCTTATTTAGGCGCCGATATAAATATTCAAGGTACGGATATTTCCATTACAGGGGGCAGCGTACTGTCGGGGGGAGATATCAGTATTCCAGGGGATATTTCCAGCGCGGCCTTTTTTATGGTCGCAGCTTCTGTTGTAAAAGGATCGGATATCGTTATTAAAAATGTTGGGATCAATCCGACAAGAACAGGGTTGATCAGTGTACTCAAACGAATGGGAGCAAATATAGAGATAACGGACATTTCTAAAGGACAGGAACCTTCCGGAAATATCAGGGTCAAATATGCTCCATTAAAAGGAACATACGTTACACCAGAAGAAGTCCCCCTTTTGATCGATGAAATACCTGTATTAATGATTGCGAATCTATGCGCTGAAGGAAGATCTGTCATAGAGGGTGTTCGGGAATTAAGGGTTAAGGAGTCAGACAGAATAAAGACAATGAAACAAAATTTATCTTTACTTGGGTCTGAATTGGAAGAGGTAGACGATTCTATCGTGATCACCGGACGGGGTGAAAGCTTCAGATCTTCTGAACTTGAAAGTTATGGTGACCACAGAATAGCGATGAGCATGGTTGTCGCCTCACTTTTATCAGATAAAGAATGTATTGTCAAGAACACTGCTTGTGTGGATATTTCTTATCCTGGATTTATTGAGGACCTGTCTTTATTGACTTCATGAATTATGCCGTATCTGGAGGGTTCATATGAACTTTCTTGAATTATTTTGTTATAAGAGGTTACAGCATTAAGAGTATATACTCAAAAGTGATTATCCGTTTTTTTTGGGGGTAATTTTGATAATAGAAATAATTTGACAAATACTTGTATATTTGATAGTTTAATATCAGTTTGTTGGTTCAGAATTAAGACCTTCCAGATCAAGTGCTTATAAAAAGTCAAAACATAACCCGGGATGTATTATGCAAAACATATTAACAGATTATCTCGAAAAGATCATGGGTATATTTTCAAGTGATATGGGTATAGACTTGGGGACGGCTTCAACCCTTGTATTTCTCAAAAATGAAGGGATAGTCCTTTGTGAACCTTCTGTTGTGGCCATTGAGGCTGGCACATCAAATGTTCTGGCTGTTGGTGAAGAGGCAAAGCGTATGCTGGGGAGGACGCCGGGAAATATAGTCGCTATAAGGCCCATGCGTGACGGTGTTATAGCTGATTTTGAAATAACTGAAAGTATGCTCAGGTATTTCATAAAAAAAGTACATTCTTCCAGACGTCTTGTAAAGCCTCGTATCGTTATTGCCGTTCCTTCCGGAATAACAGAGGTGGAAAAAAGGGCTGTCAAAGATTCAGCTTTACATGCCGGGGCCAGAGAAGTGTTCATGATAGAAGAACCCGTTGCGGCTTCGATAGGCGTAGGTCTCCCCATTCAGGAACCGTCCGGGAACATGATAATAGATATCGGCGGAGGGACCACGGAGATGGCGGTTATTTCTCTTGCCGGGGTAGTGTTCGCGAAATCTATACGCATTGGCGGGGATGAGATGGATGAAGCGATAATAAATTATCTGAAAAGGACATATAATCTCATGATAGGAGAACGAACCGCTGAGGAGATAAAGATAGCCATAGGGTCAGGGTATCCTATGGAGGAGGAAATGACAATGGAGGTTAGAGGACGTGATCTGGTAGCGGGGCTTCCGAAAATGATAACAATAACAAGTGAGGAAGTAAGAGAAGCCTTATCCGAGCCGATATCTCAGATCGTAGAGGCAGTTCGTATAACGCTGGAAAGAACTCCTCCGGAACTTTCCGCCGATCTAATAGAAAAAGGCCTCATTCTGGCGGGGGGCGGCTCTCTTCTCAGAGGGTTGGAAAAACTTATTGCCGAAGAAACCGGGTTGCCGGTTCATCTGGCGGACGATCCTCTTACCGCAGTTGCTCTGGGGACAGGAAAAGTATTGTCCGAACTTAGATATTTGAAGAGGTTAGCTGTAGCTCCTAATTTACAGAAATAATAAATCAGAAGATCGATGTGTATAGAATTTCCCAGCAGAGTATATAATGGATAGTAAGCGTATTTATAATAATTACGTTTTCTGTTCT
>CAYMTI010000036.1:0-8134 GCA_964393315.1 uncultured Planctomycetia bacterium | reverse complement strand
TTCCGCTTATTTGATCTGTGGCTGTTTCCTGATCGACACCTTTTTCTTTCCAGAAATCTTTAGTCCATAAATAAAAAGACATTGCTCCCTGATATACAAGCATACCAAGACCGTTAACCGCCTTTAAGCCTCTTGCTTCCGCCCCTTTGATCAGTTCGGTTTTTCTGGCATAAACCAGATCAAAAACAACCGCATCTTCTTTTAATAATTCTGGATTTACTGGAGCCCCATCCCCTGCTCTAGTTCCTGCTGGTGTAGCATTTACAATTAGATCACATCTCCCGATAATATTTTCTAAATCATCATTCTTTTTTAAAAACCTCAACTTTTTAAACGGTACTTCTCCCTTTCTGCTATTCGTAGAATATATTTCAAAATCATGCAAAACAATATTGTTAACGTCATATACTTAAATCTCGTCAATATCGGAATTGTTCATATGTACTAATGTCAGGCAGATTGTACGGCCAGCACCTCCCGCGCCTAACACCGCTATCTTCTTCCCTTTAAAGTCACTAAATCCCGCATCGCAAAATATTCCTTCATACTTATTCTTACCGGTAAGAGCCTCGTAAAAACCCATCGCATCAGTGTTCTTCAATTTAATAACGTTATCAGATATAACAACAGTATTAACGGCCCCCAAGTACCTGGCTAAATCCTGGATCTCTAATTTTTCAGGACACTTCCTTTCCAATATGTCTTTTAACTTAATCTTATAAGGAACAGTCACATTGAGCCCGGAAATTTTCCCTGATAATAGCTGTTTATCCACAAAGTTCTCTATCTCTTGATCTTGCTTATCGAAATTTTTATATGTACCGGGAATTTTTAACTGTTGGAAGGCGGCATTTTGCATAACGCGAGACAGGGAATAACTTATATTCCTGCCTAAAAGACCATATACATTTTGATCGTCGGATTTAATCATAGTTATAGTTGCGTTACCGTACCGGCTCTTTCTAAAGCAGTAAAGACCAGCTCTCCCGGGAAGTTTATCTTTCTCGAGACCGCTCAGCACTTACTATTCACTTCATCTTCAATGACAGTTACAAAATTTATATCCTGCCAGATCGACGCCGGGAGACCATATACTGCCTACTTTTTCTTCTTTTTAACGGCATTTTTACCGGCCGCGGATTTCTTAAGAAAAAGCCGGTTCACGGCATTTATATAAGCAAGTACACTTGCCTCTATGACATCCGTACTGGATCCCCTGCCGAGCACGGTCTTATCCTTGAACTTTATCTTTACGCTCGCTTCTCCCAGAGCATCCTTTCCTCCCGTGACCGCATTGACCTTATAATCTATCAGCTTTCCTTTCTGTTTTGTGGCCTTGTCAATACTTTTAAAACAGGCATCGATAGGGCCGTCTCCCGTAGCTGTAGCGCTCAACAGATTTATACCCTCTTTTATTTCAACACTGGCCAGGGGATGAGCGTTCTTTAAACTGGTAACCTGAAAATTAACAAGCGTATACTTCTCCGGGATAGTTACAAGCTCATCTTCGACTATCATGGCGAGATCTTCATCAAAGATCTTGTGCTTCTTGTCCGCGAGGACCTTGAACCTGTCAAAAGCCTTATCGATCTCTTTCACTGAAAGAGAATAGCCAAGAGTGATAAGCCTTTCCCTGAAAGCGTGCCTGCCGGATAATTTGCCGAGAACAAGCTTATTTCCCTTAAACCCAACATCCTGAGGCCGAAGGATCTCATAAGTACTGCTTTTTTTCAGTACCCCGTCCTGGTGAATACCCGCTTCATGGCTGAAAGCGTTCTCCCCGATTATTGCCTTATTCGGCTGGACAGGTACTGTCGTGAGTCTGCTTACAAGTTTACTTGTCTTATAAAGTTCTTTTGTCTTGATATTCGTGACAAGACCTTTATATATATCTTTTCTGAGTTTTAAAGCCATTACTATTTCTTCCAGAGACGCGTTACCCGCTCTTTCCCCGAGACCGTTAATAGTACACTCTACCTGTCTCGCGCCGCTAAGCACCGCGGCCAGAGAATTACTCACGCCGAGTCCCAGGTCATTATGACAATGGACGCTTATGACCGCCTTATTGATATTGGGCACATTATCCTTTAAATATCCGATAAGTGAGCCAAATTCGCCCGGGATAGCGTATCCCACGGTATCGGGTATGTTTACTGTACCGGCTCCAGCTTTTATGACAGCTTCTACTACCTCCGCCAGGAAATCAGGTTCTGTCCTGGACGCGTCCTCGGGAGAGAACTCGATATCGTTAAAATATTTCCTGGCATATTTTACCGCGCTAACGGCGGTATTCAATATTTCGTCTTTCGCTTTATTTAGTTTATATTGCCGGTGTATCTTGGACGTAGCCAGAAATACATGTACTCTGGGCCTTACGGCCTTTTTTAGTGCCTCTCTGACCGCGTCAATATCTCCCTTAATAGAACGGGCAAGCCCGCAAACAATACATTTTTTCACGTTCTTACTGACTGTCTGTACCGCTTCCAGATCACCGAGGCTGGTCCTTGGAAAACCCGCCTCAATAACATCCACCCCAAGTTTCTCCAGTTGAAACGCTATCTGAAGTTTCTCATTTACGTTCAAGCTTGCCCCCGGGGTCTGTTCCCCGTCTCGCAAAGTTGTATCAAATATCATCACTTTTTCTTTATTCTTCATCTTACGCCTCTTTTCTTACGGCAATAGGGTACCCTTTCCGTTGTCAAATATCCCTATCCGCCTTACAAGTAATTTTTGAGGTTCACTCTTCATTAACACCACTTCATTTATAACAGCCTGATATATACGCTGACTACCGCGGTAATCATTTGTTAAAGTTTCATTCTCACGCCAAAACTCTTTCATTCGGTCATGATAGAATTTCAACTTTTATCTTGGCCCGAGACGTCTTTTATATCCAGGGCATCATATTCCGAAGTTCCGCTCCCACCTTTTCTATAGTGTGCTGCTTTTCTTCTTCGGTAATCCTGTTATAATTAGGACGGCCGTCCTTATTCTCCTTCATCCATTCTTCGGCAAAGGCCCCGGACTGTATCTCAGAAAGTATTTTTTTCATCTCTTCCCGGGTCTGTTCATTTATAACTCTTTTACCTCTGGTAATATCGCCGTATTCCGCGGTATCGGAAACTCTTTTACGCATACCGTAAATCCCGTATTTATAAACAAGATCCGTTATAAGTTTAAGCTCATGCAGGCATTCAAAATAAGCTATTTCAGGCTGATAACCGGATTCAACCAGAGTATCGAATCCTGCCTTGATAAGTTCACTTGCCCCGCCGCAAAGTACTACCTGCTCTCCGAAAAGATCCGTTTCGGTCTCTTCTTTAAAGGTCGTTTCTATTACTCCGGCCCTGGTCCCGCCCAGTCCTTTGGCATAAGCCAGCGCTTTATCTTTTGCTTTACCCGAA
The DNA here is from genome assembly GCA_964393315.1 of uncultured Planctomycetia bacterium. GTDB lineage: Bacteria > Omnitrophota > Gorgyraeia > Tantalellales > Tantalellaceae > CAYMTI01. The sequence goes on along the minus strand of CAYMTI010000036.1, from coordinate 4,730 downwards.
GCGTCCTGGTAAACCGCGATAAGACAGGGAACTCCTTTTTCCTGCTCATACATATCCCTTACAAGCGCGCCGGGCCCTTTAGGAGCTACCATAAAAACATCAACGTTTTCGGGCGGTACTATCTGCTTGAAATGAATATTGAACCCGTGGGAAAAACAAAGGCTGTTGCCTTCTTCAAGATTAGGTTCAATAAATTTACTGTAAACATCCGCCTGGACATGATCCTGCGTAAGTATTTGTATAATATCGGCCTTTTTAGCCGCTTCTTCCGCACTAACCGGATCAAACCCGTCTTTTTTTGCCTGCTCATAGTTCGGGGTACCCTCTATTTCACTGACAATAACGTTCACGCCGCTGTCTTTTAAATTCAATGCCTGGCCGCGGCCCTGTATACCGTAACCTATTATCGCTACAGTTTTTCCTTCCATCAACCCCAGATCCGCATCGTTATCATAATACAATTTAGCCATTTCCTTCCTCCTTTAGTCTTTCTTTGTCCGGGGACGGAGCCCTTTATCCGGGCAAAAACCGTCACCTGAGCTGATTTTTTTTATATTTTATTTTACGCAGACTTACTTCTGCGAATTTATTTCACATATCGGATTGTATCGCTATTTTCCCGGATCTTACTATTTCCAGTATCCCGTAAGGCCGCAAAAGCTCAATAAGCGCTTTTATCCTGTGTTCATCGCCGGATTCCTCTACCGTAATAGACCTCTTTCCGATATCTACTATCTCTCCCCCGGTTGAATCTACTATTTGTACTATCTTTTCCCTTATTTTCACACCCGGAGCTTTGACCTTGATAAGTATCAATTCTCTGTCCACATATCTTGAAACGGTCATATCAATGACACGTATAACGTCAATAAGTTTGTTAAGCTGTTTTTTTACCTGTTCAAGTATTTTTTCATCCGCTTCGACCACCAGAGTTATTCTTGATATTTCCGGATCCTCTGTCTCTCCCACCGCTAACGAATCTATATTGAACCCTCTGGCGCTGAACAGACCCGCCACTCTCGCAAGAACACCAAATTTATTACCCACTAAAGCGGCTATTACAAATTTCGACATTTCTTTCTCCTTTTAATTCTGCCGGTACAATCTCCTTAAGAAACTGTGCCTGATTTAACTACGCTAATCCATGCAACATATTACTTATTGAAGCTCCCGCCGGGACCATAGGAAATACGTTCTCTTCCCTCTCTATGATGAAATCCAGGATTATAGGCACCTTGGATCTCAATGCTTCTTTAAGGGCTTTTCTGACATCCTTTTTATTTGTGATCCTCAGCCCTTTAGCGCCATAACTTTCCGCAAGCTTGACAAAATCCGGACACATTGTACAAGAAGCGTCCGCCAGAGGCGTCCACGCGTATCTTTTATCATAAAAAAGTTCCTGCCATTGTCTGACCATCCCCAGGTATCCATTATTAAGTACGGCTATGATAACCGGTATTTTTTCTATCACGGCGGTAGCTAGTTCCTGTATGTTCATCTGTATGCTCCCGTCTCCCGCTATATCGAAAACTATGCTTCCCGGTTTACCCACCTTAGCACCTATAGCCGCGGGAAAACCATATCCCATAGTTCCCAGCCCTCCGCTGGAAAGCCAAGTCCTGGGCTTCGTATAAGTATAGTGCTGGGCCGCCCACATCTGGTTCTGTCCCACCTCGGTCGATATGATAACATCTTTATCCTTTGTTATATCATATATCTGTTCGATGATGAACTGAGGCCTCAATTTTGTATCGTCTTTATATCTCAACGGCAATTCTTTTTTCCAGCTTTCTATCATTTTGAACCATTCTTTATACTCCTTTTTCTTCGCGAGTTTTATCATTTCTTTCAATACTGCTTTCGCGTCCCCTATAACTGGAATATCTACCTGAACGTTCTTACTCACACTCGAAGGATCAATATCTATATGAGCTATTGTAGCGTCCGGAGCGAAATCATCTATCCTGCCGGTAACCCTGTCATCGAACCTGGCTCCGACAGCTATGATAAGATCGGCTGACTGAACAGCGTGATTGGCATAAGCTGTACCGTGCATCCCGAGCATACCAAGGCTCAATCTGTGATCTTCAGGAAAAACTCCCAACCCCATTAAAGTAGTAGTCACAGGAATGTTAGTTTTCTTAGCGAACCTTGTTATCTCCGAGGAAGCCTCCGAAAGTATTAATCCTCCTCCGGCGTAAATGATCGGACGTTCGCTTTTTACTATGGCACTCATTATCTTTTTAATTTGATTCAAATTCCCCTTATATGTGGGCTTATACCCCGGAAGATCAACGGTCTTCGGATATATAAATTCCGTTTCCAGGATCTGAATGTCGACCGGTAAATCTATCAGTACCGGGCCGGGCCGTCCGGTCCTTGCTATATGAAACGCCTCTTTCACCACGGTAGCGAGCTCTTTAACATCTTTTACAAGATAATTGTGCTTTGTTATCGGCCTTGTTATCCCTACCATATCAGCTTCCTGGAACGCGTCATTACCTATTAGATTACATTTCACCTGACCAGTTATCGCAACTATCGGTATGGAATCCATATAAGCCGTAGCTATTCCGGTAACCAGGTTAGTGGCTCCCGGTCCGGACGTAGCTACACAAACGCCAACTTCCCCGGTTGCTCTGGCATATCCATCAGCAGCGTGAACCGCGCCCTGTTCGTGTCTTGTAAGATGAAATTCCAGAGACTTCTTTTTGTAAAGACAGTCAGCTAAAGGAATTACACTCCCTCCGGGATATCCGAAGATGTGTTTAACCCCTTCTTCAACCAGACTTTTGATCAAAATTTCAGCTCCGCTAATTTTCGCCATAATCTACCTCTCTCTACTGCTATTACTTTTATTATGTATATTATTTCCTATATACGGAAATAATTATTGAACAGTATAGCACATAGCTATGTATTGTCAAGATGTCGCTCTCTTTTCTCACATAATTACACGAAATAACTCTTAATATAATGCATTATACACAAAAAGTCTTTATTTTAAAAGCATATCAGTAAAACTAAAAAGAAATGACATCTACTAAGCAGGATAAGAAAAAACTGCTTTTCCTAAGATGGTAATAATACTTCTTAAAAACAGTAATACTTAAGTCGAAGGGAAATTCCTCGGTGATAACCCCTTTTTCACTTATATTGTTTTTTATCTAAAATATTATAATTCCGGAATTTAGCTTATTTATATACCCTGGGTACCCTGTCGGTTATTGATGACAGTATTTCATAAGGGATCGTTCCTGCCAGCTTTGCTATTTTTTCCACAAGCATTTCAGAATCTCCCTGCCGGCCGATTAATGTTACTTCGTCCCCTACTTTTACATCTTCAACATCCCCTACATCCAGTAAAGTCTGATCCATTGTAACTATACCTGCGATCCTTACAAATTTCCCGTTCACCAGGGCTTCTGCTTTATTCGAGAGGATCCTCCCGTACCCGTCGGCATAACCTATGGGTATAGTAGCTATTTTTGTATGCTTCTGTGTTATATATGTGCGGCCGTAAGAAATACTTCTCCCTGGAGGAGCGTCTTTCAGATATACGATCTTCGTTTTAAGGGACATAACCGGCCGAAGAGTAAAATCTTTTCTGAAAGTATCTTTAGGATATACCCCGTAAAGCAGTATTCCCGTACGAACCAGATTTAAATGAGACTTTTTCCAGTCGACAATAGCTATACTGTTAGCCGCATGTTTATATTTAATATCTATACCGATAGCTTCCAGCTCGTTTATTATCTTTTCGAAGGCTTTTATTTGAAAATTCGTGATCACTTTGTCTCTGGCTGCCGAACAAAAATGCGTATAAATGCCTTCCATCTGTATATCTTTTCTTGAGCTTACTTCTCGTATAAATGTAATGGCATCTTCATACCATACACCGATCCTTCCCATCCCCGTATCTATTTTCACATGTACCTTGGGACGGATACTGTACTTACGGGACAGCTCAATAAGCGTGTTCAAAAGCCTGTTGTCGCACAATGTAAGAGTAACATCATGCTGCATAGCCGCCCTTGCCTCTTCTTCAAGAACTGATCCCAAAACCAGTATCGGCTCTGTTATCCCGGTATTCCTGAGCTTCAGGGCTTCGTCCACGCTAGCGACCCCCAGATAGGTCACCCCCTCGCTAACAAGAGCTTTGCCTACCTGTTCTATCCCATGTCCATACGCGTTAGCCTTGATAACCGCCATCACATCAACTTTTTCATCTAAAAGATCTTTGATCTCTCCTAGATTATATTTAACGGCTTCCAGATCTATTTCAGCCCATGTGGGTCTGTAAGTGTTTTTTTCCATATATATCCTTTTCAACAAATAGGCTTCCGTCCGCATAAATATCTTAGTCCTTATCGCATATCACCTTTTGACTCGCGTTTCTGTGTTATATTACACTCCCGGGAATGAAGATACATAGGATCCAGTTCTTCAGGATCGTCTGCCGACCTTTTCATGTAAATGTTATACCCTAACATTCCTATATCAGACGCCCGGGGATACCAATCTACGTTCATTTTCTTTAAGATAAGCGCGCTTTCCGCGAAAACATCCCCGTATACATCTACCCCGTCACCATAAACAGAAACGTTCTCATCTATATAATCAACGAATTCTTCCGCGGTTAAAAGTAAATATCCGGAATCCCGGCAAATTTCGCTCCCTTTTCTGGTATAAATAGCCGAATATATCTTTCCCTTGCGGGCATCAAGAAC
>CAYMTI010000035.1:0-8143 GCA_964393315.1 uncultured Planctomycetia bacterium | reverse complement strand
CGTAAAGCGTAGCGTCAACATAATTACAACCGTCTATAATACCTTGTATAGTATTGGCGTAAGCCAGCTGCTGGTTATTATGTGAATGAATCCCTATTTCTTTTGTTTTAAGGAATTTTTTGTATTTACCGACAAGAAAATCGATATTTTCACAATATAACGACCCAAAACTATCCACGACGTAAACAGTATTCACTCTTGATTCTTCCTCTATCTGGATAAGAGCTTCATCTATTTCCTGATCCAGAGCTTTTGAAACCGCCATTATGTTTATTGTTGTTTCATATCCTTTATCCGCAGCATCATTAGCAAGATCGATAGCTTTATCGATGTCCTTAACATATGTCGCTACCCGGATCATGTCTATAACGCTGTCCTTGCAGGAAAGTATCTCTTCTTTTTTAACCCTGCCTATGTCTACCATAACAGACAATTTAGTTTCCGATTCTATGCCTTCAATAGCCCTTTTAATAACATCTTCATCGCAAAATTTCCACTTTCCGAACTCCTTTTCACTTAATATTTCTTTAGAGGCCTTGTATCCTATTTCCATATAATCCACTTTCGCGTCAGAAATGGCCTTATATACTTTTCTGACAAAATCTTCTTCGAAAAAATGATTATTTATCAACCCTCCGTCCCTTATTGTACAGTCTAAAAGCTTTATTTCCTCTCTATACATGTGTTTAGTCTCCTTTTTTGTTTTATTCAACTATAACCTGCAAGCTTGATTTAAGAAAATAACATGATATATTAAAAATAACATATAGTAAAGAAATTTAACGATTTCAACAGTGTATTATTCGCCGGATCTATCAGTTCCCCCGCTTAAATTCTGCCAACGTTTCTATATGCATCGTCCGGGGAAACATATCGAAAGATTTTATACGGGTAAGGGTAAAATCACTTGAGGAAGTTATAATGCCGGCATCCCTGGCAAGTCTGGAAGGATCACAGGACAGATAATAAATAGAAGCAACTCTGTTCATGTTCCCCAGGCGTTCCAGAAAATATTTTCCCGCGCCCTTTCTAGGAGGATCGAGAAATATTATATCTCTTCCGGAAGAAAACCTGTCAAACAGGTCAAAAAAGTCCTCTTCCACATTGCCTTTATAGAACTTACATATATTTATCTTATCTGATATTTTATTAGTGGTCTTAGCACATTCTATAGCTACTCTGCTTTCGTCTATTCCGATACAGTGCTTGAAGATACGCTCTGACAAAAAAGTAAAGAACCCCACCCCGCAATACGCGTCAAAAAAAACCTTATCTTCAGTATCCGGACCTATCCATTCATCCAGTTCGGAGCTTATCTTTTCAGCAATGTATCTATTGGCCTGGGAAAAAGCTTTAGGAGAAAAAAATAGTTCCTTACTTCTGTACTTATCCTTAAAAAAACGATCCCCTGAACGGTCAGATAACCAGAATCTCCCTCCGTTATCCGCTTTTATGGTTACCTCTGAGGCCCCGCAGGTCTTATTAACAAAAGTAATCCCCTCATTAACCGCTTTCCCCGCTACGGGGCAATTGTTTACAGAAAGGATCTTACGGGTTTTCTTTTTATAAAACCCGTAAGATCCTTTCCCAGCTTGGTGAAGTTCGATGGTATCCCGGTAACCGTAATCGGAATCGCTGCTTTCCATACCACGGAAATCGATTTTTTCAACTCCCGCTATCCTGGAAAGAAGTTCCAAAACCTGGCCAGCCTTATAATAAAGCTCCTTTGAATATCCAAGATGCTGCAGCTGGCAGCCACCGCATTTACCGTAAAAAGGGCATAACGGAGTAATCCTGTCATTTGAAACAGTTAAATTCTCCAGAAGTTGGCCTTCAATATATCTCGCATGCTCCTTTAAAACCCGGAAAATAACCCTTTCGCCCGGCAAGGCCCCTTCTACAAAGCAAACCTTGCCGTCAACTTTACCTACGCCTTTACCGCCAAAAGCAAGTGAATATATGTCTATTTCATTACCGCTATTCAATTTTACCTTTTTTTATAATTTATCTTTCCCGGGCAAGTACTTCTTAAGTGTCTTTAAGAGTTCTCCCAGGCGTACAGGCTTTATAAAAATCTCCTGAAATAGACTTTTATCCAGGGATTTTATCTGTCCAAGTTGTAAAGAACCCGTTAAAATAATTACCGGCATATCGAATTTTTTTTTCCGCAGTTCAGCAAGAAATGACTTGCCGGACATAACCGGCATCTTTTCATCCAGTATAATAAGATCGATCTTATCCCTCCGGCGGAGTAAATCCAACGCCTCTTTTCCATTAGAAGCGCTAAATACCTTGTACTTATTTAAGGTCAGATATTTATAAAGTATCTCAACTATGGCAGGTTCGTCATCGACAACCATTATTTCATACATTGTTACTCCGTTTCCATACATGTCCCTCTCTGAGTAGACCGGCACAACCCTAAACAGGTTGATCTGCTCCCATCATGCCTTCCGCTACATACGGCAAATGTATAGTAGCTTTTGTACCTTTACCTTCTTTACTTTCGAATTTAAGCTCTCCGTCATGCTCCTGTATTATGGTATGGCATACCGCAAGCCCGAGTCCCGTACCATTATCTTTGGTCGTAAAGAACGGCTCAAATATTCTTTCAAGAACTTTACGGGGCATCCCTTCTCCGTTATCACTGATATCCACCCTTACGTATTTTCGAATTCTGGATATCCTTACCGAAATGGCACCCCCTTTCGGCATAGCGTCAGCTGAATTTCTGAGTATATTTATAAAAACTTCCTGAAGCTGTTTCTCATTACCCATAACAAACGGGATATGACCTTTGATCGTCTTTTTCACTTTCACATTAGACAATTTCAAATAATGAGAAAGTAAATCCAATATCATATCAAAAATAACCTTTATATCCACGGAATCTTTTTTCATTTTTCCCAGACGCGAATATTTAAGAACCCTCTGAATTATATCCTTGGCGGTAAAACATTGGTCCAGTATGGTCTGCAATGTATCTTTCAGTTTTTCATCTTTCACCCCCTGCATCAAAGCTATTTCCGCTTTGCCAGAAATTATCATCAGGGGATTATTTACTTCATGAGCCATATCTGATATAAGCCTGCCTAGTTGGGCTAATCTCTGCGCTTCCTCTATCTTTTTTCTTTCAGTTATATCCTGCAGAAGCAACATGTATCCGGCGACATCATCACCTCGGAATATAGGCGAGACCGTTATAAAAAAACACCCGGCTCCTTCCCTTCCTGTTTCAAAAGAAACTTTTTTGAAATCGAAACTAGCTTCCATCTGAACGGTTTTCCCGGATCTGAGCGCTTCGACATTTATAGATGAAAGATGTTTATCCGTAAAAAAATTATAGGAGGAGATATCACGAAAAGCTCTTATCCCCAGAGTTTTTTGAAAAGCCGCGTTTATTACCAGTATATTCCCCAGAGTGTCATGTATGGATACTCCTATCGGAGACTGCTCATAAAGGTCTCTGAACCTTTTCATTGCCTCCACAAGAGCGTCTTCCGTATGAAATATCTCTATCTCTTTCGCTTTGAGTATTTTGAGAAGCTCTTCTGATTTTTTCAATATATCTATGTCCGCTGAGGTTCCGGACTTTTTTAGGGAGCGGGTTTTCTTTGTGGCGGATTTTTTCTTTTTAGCATGTTTTTTTTCTGCCATTATAATCTCTTTTCTGAATCCCGGGGAAAATATGCCCTAAACAGCCTTCCCTCGGGTACGATAAGCTCAGATAGGAATAAAAAAACCGGAGCGAAGAAGCTGTTATCTTCTCCTTCTCGGCTCCGGTTTCAACTGCGATTATTTTTTAACACCCTCTTTAAGCCCGTCCTTATATCCTTCCGTATAGCCGTTCTTATATCCCTTTGCGTATCCGTCTTCATACCCCTGGGAATAAGAGCCGCCGCTTTGCTGTACAGGCGCTTGCTGTTCATACTGCCTCCTCGGAGGAGGAGAATCGTAATCATCCTTGTCGCTCCCTGTTATACTGTCAAGTAAAGCTCCTCCAAGAACATTGACGCCTGCTCCTACAAGAGCTCCTGTACCGGCATTCCCTCCGCTCATAGCGCTTCCCGCGGCTCCCGCTCCGGCTCCCAAAAGACCTTGTTTAAGGAGATCAGATGAAGAATTTCTCGCGAAAGCGTCATTCGAAATAACAAGAATAAGAGTGAAAACAACAAATAAGATCATTATTTTTGACTTCATTTATATCCCTCCCTTTACTTATAAAGTCTCCTATTTCACATAAATACTATCATATAATCTATTCTCTAACAACTCAAAACACATTTTTCCCTATTTTCTATGACATTGCTCTTCCCCGAAAAGTTCCTGAAGCTTTAATCTTTAGCTTTATATTTTGCCCCTTGACATGTACCCCTTCTTTCAAATTCCTTATTTATCCCGTTAATAACCGCGCTCTTATCGTTTATCCAATCAGGCGCAATGAGATAATCTTTATACGCGTCAGATACAAGCCGAAACATAACGCATGACGGATCCGTATATTCCATAAAATCACAGGCATTACTGATATATTCTTTCCGCGAAAAAAGTTTTATTTTTCCCTCCGAATACATCTTTTCCAAAACAGTTTCACGCAAAACATGTAATACATGTAATTTGATGCCATTAACGGGTAGACCGGCTATGACTTCCGCCGTTTCTATCATATCCTCTCCCGTCTCCCCGGGAAGGCCTAATATAACGTGAGCTCCGACTTTTATTCCTCTTGCGGCCGCTCCCTTTACGGCTTTTACCGAATCAAGGTGTGTATGACCCCTGTTTAGCTTATTGAGGGTCCTGTCATGCACCGTCTGAATCCCGAATTCCAACCACACCTCGTATTTATCCGTATATTCTGCGATCAGGTCCAGTTTTTCGCTATCGACGCAATCTGGCCTGGTAGATATGTACAAAGATTCTATTTCCTGAAAATCTTTTATGACATCATAACATTCTTTAAGTTCCTGGACAGAGGCGTTCGTACCGGTAGCATTCTGAAAATAGGCAATAAATTTTGAAACTGAATATTTTTTCCCGAGTTTGCTTATACCTGTTTCCAATTGTTCCCTTAGAGATGCCCCGTTACCGGTATTCGGGCTAAAACCTGATTCATTACAGAAAATACATCCGCTCAGGGGTTCGTTCTCAACCTTATGAGGACAAGTAAAACCGGCATTAAGACTCACTCTTCAGACCTTCTGCCCAAATCGTTCTTTTAAATATTCACTGAAAGAATAATATAACATTTTTATCGTCTTCACACTGGATCTCTTCCCGGGAGATAACTGTTTTGTTTATTTACGATAAGCTTTCAATTTTACCATGAGAATCGTTATCGCCGAAGGCGTAACCCCTGATATTCGGGAAGCCTGTCCCAAAGAACCAGGTCTTACCGCTGTTAATTTCTCTTTTATCTCATTCGATAGTCCGGGAATATCTGAATAACTAAAACCCTCCGGTATCTTTATCTTTTCAAGATCCTCAAATTTACGTATCTTGGAAAGTTCTCTCTCTATATATCCGGCATATTTGACATTCACTTCCAGTTGGATCTTTTCATAATGACCTAGAACATTCTCTTCCCGGTCAAGAGTAGCAACATCATTATATGTTATCCCGGGGCGTTTCAATATGTACAAAAGATCCGCTTTCCCTGATAACGGGGCTTGCCCCCTGGCTTTCAAAAGACTATCCGCCCCGCCGCCGGGAACAACCGAAATCGATCTCAATCTTTGTTCTTCTTCTCTTACCCTGGCAAGTTTTACCCGGGCTTTTTCAGCTATATTCCGGGAAAGCAGTCCGAGTTTAAACCCTATACACGACAGTCTTACGTCCGCATTGTCTTCTCTTATGGTTATACGATATTCAACGCGAGAAGTGAACATCCTGTAAGGTTCTTTTGTCCCTTTTGTGACAAGATCGTCTATCAATACTCCTATATAGGCTCTGGACCTTTCCAGGATCAAAGGAAGTTCTTTTTTCACCTGAAGTGCGGCGTTTACTCCAGACATAAAACCCAAAGCCGCGGCTTCTTCATATCCCGTGGTCCCATTTATCTGCCCTGCGAGAAAAAGTCCCTTTATTACCTTGGACTCTAACGTCGGGAACATCTGAGTAGGCTCCACATAATCGTACTCTATACCGTAAGCAGGAGCTGTCATCTCGGCTTTTTCAAAACCTTTTATACTTCGCAGCATTTTCTCCTGCACGTCAAGCGGCAAACTAGTTGATATCCCGTTAGGATAATACTCCGATGAACTTAATCCCTCCGGCTCTAAAAAGATCAAATGAGATTCTCTGTCCGGAAAACGTACTATTTTATCCTCGATGGATGGGCAATATCTAACTCCCGTAGATTTTATTTTCCCCGAATACAAAGGAGATCTGTCCAGCCCTTGTCTGATTATTTCATGAGTATTTTTATTTGTCCGCGTCAAATAGCATGGTACCTGTTTAAGAGGAACTTCATCATTCGAAAAAGAAAAAGGTATCACGGAAACATCGCCTTCCTGTCTTTGCATGACCGAAAAATCTATTGACTCTCCGTTCAATCTCGCTGGCGTACCTGTCTTTAGAGAAGCGACATGAAATCCTCTTTTTACTAGATCCTCGGACAACCCTTTTGACGCGGGAGAGCCTCTTCTCCCACCCGGATAATGATCCAAGCCTATATGGATAATACCGTTCATAAAAGTACCTGTAGTGAGTATAGTTCTCTTTCCTCTTATTTCTCCGGTATTCACGGTTTTCACGCCGCAGCATACATTATTTTTAACTGTTATGCCACACACTTCATCTTCCAGAACATCAAGCCCATCCTGAGATAAAACAGTTTTTTTCATGTATTCATTGTATCTTTTTCTGTCTATCTGCATACGGCGGGATCTAGCCGCTTTCCCTTTTGAGGAATTCAAGAGCCGATATTGTATGCAGCTTGCATCCGCGGCCTTAGCCATTTCACCGCCAAGCGCATCTATTTCTTTTACCAATTGCCCCTTTCCAACACCACCGATGGACGGGTTACAGGATGTATACCCTATAGCCCCTTTACTGAAAGTAACAAGCAATGTGGATAACCCCATCCTGGCACAGGCCAGAGAAGCTTCGCAGCCGGCATGCCCGCCGCCTACAACTATAATATCGTATGATCTACTCATAATAACTTCTGAGGGGTAAAACATATTCCCAATCCTTCTAAGAAAATAGAAGGACTGGGAACATTATCTATTCGTCACAGGGATTCACCGTATATTTATTTTTTCTGATATATCCTGATAAAGTTTTCTATGCTTCTATCGTACGTTCTTTCTATATCATCAGGAAAATAACAGGCGGGCAGTTCCCCCATATTTCTGTGATAATGAATACATTCACAGCATATCCCTTTTTTTGAACAGGGTTCATAACTGCAATTGCAGATATTTTTATTTTTTTCTATTCTGCATTCCATTCCATCCTCCGTGTGAACGAGCCTGAAACAACGCGGTAAAATATCTCGCCCGATCCATTTATATTGTAACATTCTTCGATCAATAGCTTCAACCCCATCAATAATATCTGTCTATCCCGATGACTCTATGTACATTCATTTTTAAGGTTTTACATTAATACTCGGCATCATCGTTATACACGATCATAGCCGTAGTTGACTGCTCCGGTATCATCTGATATTCCGATGTAAGCTCGATCCCCAGTTTTTTAGGTACATCAAGTATTCTGAATATTATCTCCTGATCTTTGAGTTCTTTCCACAAGGGATACCCCGGGCTGTATCTTTTCCCCTGCCCTTTTTTTAATCCAAGTTCCTTAATTAAAGAATAATGGAAGAACTCAGCCAGCGCTTCCGCGAGATAAACACTTAATCCATGCAGAAAAAAAGCTTTGGTCATCTCCTTTTTTACCGAAAGCTCCTCGATCTCCTTATTGACCTTGTCCCCGACTGTAACCGCCTGAAAACATACAACATCAGTATCCTTGAAATAATCGCTCAGGGAACAATTACTTTCACTTCTTCTAAAATTGATAACGTCTATGATTTTATTGTTAGCACAGATAATACGCACCTCTTCTCCGGCCTTCCTACATCGACAATATCAGTACACAGCATTAAGATCAAGGATACCCTTACTGATAATTTCAAGTT
>CAYMTI010000034.1:0-8153 GCA_964393315.1 uncultured Planctomycetia bacterium | reverse complement strand
CACAATAAAATATTTTTCAGGAGATAATTTTTCGCAAATACCGCAACCCAGGCAGCCTACACCGCAAACAGCCCTTACTCTTAAAGGATCGTCATGTGAAGAACATGCCACGTAGAACAATTTATCAAAATTCTTCGTCTCAAGAGTTATCACACCCCTGGGACAGGCCTCTACACATTTACCGCAGCCTGTACATTTATTAATATCAACGACAGCCAACCCGTCCCTAACGTGTATCGCGTCAAAAGGACAGACTCTCTCGCAATCGCCGAAGCCCATGCACCCGTACTGACATCCCATGGATCCGCCGAAAATAAGATCCGCAGCGGCGCAGGTCTTTATGCCTTTATAATCAGCTGCCGGTTCTTTATTCTCGGATACCGCGCTGCAGCGCACCAGGGCGATCACCTTTCCTGCTGCCCCCTCCTCGACGCCGGCAAGTTCACATATTTTTTCTCTGTGTTCTTCGGATACGACCCTGCATTTAACCGGATCAGCGTCGCCGGACACTATATGTTCCGCGAAATCATGACAGCTTAAATACCCGCACGCCCCGCAATTGACACCGGGGAGTAAATGGTTTATCTCTCCTATAAGAGGATCTTCTTCCACTCTGAGTTTTCTATCCGCGAAAGCTAATATCGCCGCGAAAACACAGGCCAGAAGTGCCATACTTAATACTGAAGCTAAAATCAAACTCATACTTTCCCTGTTTTTTCTTTTTACCGGTCAGATCATCCACTGATTATCCCACCGAATCCCATAAAAGCCATGGCCAGTAATCCCGCGATGATAAGAGTTATACCCGCCCCTTTAAGCGGTTCTGGAACATCCGCGAAAACGAGTTCTTCTCTTATGCCTGCCATTATTACCAGTGCCAGGGTAAACCCTATCCCGGCCCCCAGTCCGAAAACTACAGATTCCAGAAACGCGTAATTTCTCAGTACCATAAAAAGCGTTAAACCTAAAATAGCGCAATTCGTTGTTATCAGGGGAAGAAATATTCCGAGAGCTTTGTAAAGCGCCGGTGATGTTTTTTTTATGAACATTTCGACAAACTGTACAAAACTGGCTATTACTATGATAAAGGTTACATACTGCAAGAACTCAAGGTTAAAAGGCAATAGAATGTAATGGTATATAAGCCACGTAACCGTCGCCGCCATGGTCATCACAAAAGTAGTCGCTATACCGAGCCCTATAGAACTATCCAGCTTATTCGATACACCGATAAAAGGACAGATGCCTAAAAAATAAGTAAGCACGAAATTGTTCGTGATAGACGCGGCGATCAATATAACTATAAGCTCTTTGATCATTTTTTACCTGCCTGTTGTACGGCGTTTCTTTCCTTGATTTTTTTATCGATAACGTTAAACCCGCCGACCAGAAGTCCCAGGGTAATAAATGCCCCCGCCGGAAGAACCATCACTATCCAGTTCATGAACCCATGCCACATTACCCTGTATCCAAAAAACGTCCCGGCTCCAAGTATTTCTCTTATGGAACCCAGGACAACCAGCGCCAGGGTAAACCCTATGCCCATACCAAGCGCATCCAGTAAAGAACGTATAACAGTGTTCTTTGACGCAAAAGCCTCGGCCCTACCAAGGATAAGACAATTCACAACGATCAATGGTATATAAGGCCCCAGGGCTTTACTTATCTGGTAAAAATTGGCTTTCAGAAAATAATCCGCTACCGTTACAAAGGTCGCTATTATAACCGTGAACATGGGAATCCTGACCTGTTCCGGCACGAACCGGCGTATCGCGGAAATAACAACGCTGGACGCAACTACCACAAAGGTCGTCGCCATACCCATAGAAAGGCCGAAAAGAGCCTTTGTGGTAACAGCCAGGGTAGGACACATACCTAACACCTGAACAAAAACAGGGTTCTCTTTCCATAAACCTTTTGTGAAATCTTTTATCATACTTGCTCGGTCTCCGTTATTCGGACAGATCTTTTTTTAAATCGCTTATTCCCTTATTCAAGATATTCACCACGGCTCTTGATGAAATAGTAGCTCCGGTTATAGCCTCTATCTCATACGGTTTTTGCGGTTTTTCGTTTTTTACATATTCTATTTCATGCGTCAAAGACAACCCTTTGAACTGATCTTTGAACGGGGGAAGGCTTATTTCCGCACCCAACCCCGGAGTTTCCTGGGATTCCAGTATTTCTATCCCTTCCATAGTTTTGATCGACGGATCCACGCCCGCTATGATCTTTATTGCCCCCTGATAGCCGTTACCCTCGGTGATAAAAGCATAACCTTGGGGTTTTCCATTCCCGTCATAAAGCTCGTATAAAGTTTCGTTTATCTTTTTCACTCTTCCCGAGCCGGGAAAAAGTTCCTTGATAGCCCGGTCAGTATCGGCATTCATATTTGCCTTTATCCTGGGCATGGAATATTTATACATAAACACAAGGGTAAGCCCGGAAAAAACACCTACCAGAGTAAGCGCTAAGATCATCCTGACTATACCGTTATTTATCACCGCGTTTGAGAACTTTTTGATAATACCCATTTTTATATTGCCTTTTGTATACCATATCTTTTCGGACGGGTCACCCTGTTAATTAAAGGTGTAAGCGCGTTCATGAACAGGATCGAATACATAACTCCTTCAGGCAACCCTCCCCAGAACCTTATTATCATCGTTACAAGACCGCACCCTATACCAAATATCCACCTTCCCCGGGAAGTCACCGGGGTCGTTACGGGATCCGTCGCCATAAAGAACGCTCCCAGCAATAACCCCCCGGCCAGAACATGAAAAACCGGGGATAGATACGTTCCCGGTGATATTATATGCATTATCCCTGAAAACACCACAACGGTCCCTATATAAGCCGCGGGGATCCTGAAATCTATTATCTTCTTATAAAGTAAGAACGCTCCGCCTATAACAAGCGCTATAGCGGAGGTCTCACCTATACATCCTCCTATATTACCAAGTATCAGTTCCATATAGGACGTGGAAAGATGTTCGAACTTCGCCAACCCCAGAGGTGTAGCGGTTGAGACCGCATCCAATGTAAAAGGCTGCGACCAGGTAGTCATGGTAACAGGAAAAGCGGCCATAAGAAACGCCCTTGCCAGCAGCGCCGGGTTAAATATATTGAACCCGATCCCCCCGAAGATCTCATTCCCTATAGAAATAGCGAATATACCGGCAAGAAAGGACATCCACAAAGGTGTAGCCGGGGGAAGAACAAGAGCAAGCAGCACCCCTGTCAATAAAGCGCTGTAGTCGTTTATCCTTATTGTCCTTTTTCTCAGTTTCTGCATTAAAATTTCCGTCAGTACACAACCCGCCACGCTGCTCAAGATCACCAAAAGCGCCGCCATCCTGTAAAAATACAACGCCGCCAGGGTCGCCGGGATGAGTGCGCCCAAAACCCCTTTCATCATGGACTTTGTATCTCTATTGGAAAAAATATGCGGTGAAACGCTTATTGATAATTTACTCATTTTATGTTCTTCCGTGAAAGTACCGATTTCCCTTCTTTAATATACTGGACAAGCGGGATCTTTGCCGGGCAGGTATAAGTACAACTGCCGCATTCCATACAGTCCGCCACAAATAATTTTTCCGCTTCCTCATAATTCTTCGCTTTTATATTTTTCATTATTTCCGTAGGCAGCAGCCTCATGGGACAAACATCAACACATTTAGCGCATCTCAGACATGGCCCTTCCTCAAAAGACTCCCCTGCTTTGCCTGAGAGAAATAATATCCCGGAAGTGTTTTTTAAAACGGGAGCTTCGTCCGCGGGTTGAGAAAACCCCATCATGGGTCCGCCGACAACTATCTTCTCCGGTTCCCGGTTAAATACTAATCCGCACTTTTCCCGTATGTCTTTTATGGTCAGGCCTATCTTCATGTAAAAATTACCAGGGTTGTCCAGACAATCCCCCGAAATAGTGACTATCCTTTCCATCAGAGGTTTATCAAAACTCACAGCCTCATATACCGCGTTGATCGTACCGACGTTCTGTACCAAAAACCCTATATCCAAAGGTAACTTTCCCGGAGGAACTTCCTTCCCCGTAAGGGCCTTAATGATCTGCTTTTCTCCTCCCTGCGGATACTTCGTTTTAAGCGCGGCGACTTTCAACCCCGCCGGAAACCTGTACGCGGACTCTTTTATCGCTTTCTGGAACGCGAATATAGCGGCTTTTTTATTGTCTTCTATGGCTATGTAGATATTTTCCGGTTTCAGTATCCTGGCAATGAGCCCGATCCCTATAAGGATCTCTTTAGTTTTTTTTGTCATAAGAATATGATCACAGGTAAGATATGGTTCGCATTCAGCCCCGTTTATGATAAGGGTCTTGATCTTTTTGCCTTCGGGAATAGTGTACTTTACATGCGTGGGAAAAGCCGCACCGCCCATACCTACGACCCCCGCGTCTTTTATCTTCTGTATAAGCTCCTTTTCCGAAAAACTTTCAATATCCTGTTCCGGAAAAGTTGCCGGTTCTTTCTCCTTATCGGTTTCTATAAAAACAGAAAGCACAGGCCCCAGAGCGGGATGAAAAGCTTTTTTTATATCAAGCACCTTACCGGATACCGGGGAATGAATCCTGCTGGAAACGAAACTTTCGCTTGTACCTATCACCTGCGCTTCAGTAACCTGGTCTCCTTTTTTAACAACCGGCGCATTAGGCGCACCTATATGCTGAGAAAGAGGAATGACAGCAATATCCGGTACCGGGGCGGTCCGCAAAGGCTCGCTTATACTTATATCTTTACAATACGGAGGATGGATCCCTCCGGGAAAAGTGAACAATTTCATTTTCTATTATTATATTTTTTAATTATGCTGATCAACAAAAAACTGGTTTTTAACTCTTTTGAGCTTCCATTATACCCTCTAAACTCTCTTTGTCAAATATATAATATTAATTACTATAGGTTTTTATCAGGCATCCTTTCGGAAAACAAGGTTTAGTTTCGCGTCCCTCGTGGGACAACGTGGGCGTCGTGTGTCCTTGGAAAAAAGTGTTGGCTGTCATGCGTATCGCGTTTCGTGGATGAGGATAAACTGATCGGAATCGGAAAAAGATCATGCTCCTTAGTATTTTTCCCGGTAAAAAACAATTCCGATCAAGCCCAGGAAGGAAAAGATCCCTGCACATGTTAATAATATAGCCAGGTTTGAAACATATTTCGCGAGTATAGCCGTTAAAAACATCATTACCAGAAAAGCAAAATGCATAACAGCCTCCATAGAACTGAAGATGCGTCCTCTCACCTCATCCGGCACAAGAGTATGTATTAACGTCTGCGCACAGGTAAAAACAGGCGCGACAGATATCCCAAGTAGAGAGATCAATGCCCCGCTTATTATAAAGATCGGATCGCCTACGGAATATATGGAAAAAAGCGAAATAAATACTCCACAGAGAATTATGCATAAGAACATTGTTTTCACCTGGGACCATCTCTGCCCTATTTTACCGAACATAACGGTCCCGACAAAAAGTCCTATCCCGAGAAAAACCCCGAACATCCCCAGCGCTTCGGTAACCGTACCAAAAGCCTCCTGTATGAAGACTATCAAGATGCAGAAAATAGACCCCGCTCCGCCCATGATTAGAAACATAATGCTGGTAACCAGACGCATCTTGTTCTTATGAAGCATCTGACGGAAGCCGTCCGCGATCTCTATCCAGACGTTCTTCCTCAAAGAACTTTCTATTATTTCCCCTGTGATCTCCAGTTCCTCTTTCATGTTCTTGAATTCTTTTTTCGGGGTGATAACCGCTATAAGTCCCGCCGAGACCATATAACTTATCCCGTCCAAATAAAAACCCCACATATGCCCTATAAGGCTTACAAGAAATCCGGCAACTGCGAACCCCAATATAGTGGCTATCATCCTTGTAGTGTTGGATAAGGCATTGGCCACCATTAATTTTTCGCGGGAAACTATCGATGGGATAAAAGCCATTTTTGAAGGGATAAAGAACCTGGATGCGGAAAATATCATGAAAACAATGACATATACCGGAAACAAAAGATCGAACACAACGCACAGGGGAATAAGCAGGACCATCACTGCACGTGAAATATCGGCAATTATCATTACTTTTTTTCTGTCCCAGCGATCTACATAGACTCCGGCTACCGGGCCTATAAGAAAAACAGGGACAACTATAAAAAAGAGAAGATTGGCCAGGGCTACAGCACTGCCGGGATATTTTGAATACACAAGGCTTATCAACGCCATTTGATTCAGCCTATCTCCGAACTCGGAAATGATCTGCCCGAGCCAAAGGCAGAAAAAATTTCTTTTAAAAAGAACCTCTCTGAATTTAACCATATCAAAAAGTTTACAGTAAAAAGTTAAAAGTGCGGTTTCAAGAAACGATCTTTACGCTGGAAGGGCTTTTTCCTTTTTACGCGTGCTTTTAAAAACAGGATCGTATTCCTCTGTTCACGGTTTATGGAGCCCACGAATGGAGTCGAACCATCGACCTAAGCATTACGAATGCTTTGCTCTACCAACTGAGCTACGTGGGCCCCTCACCTTGAATATTATCTAATATGTTTATCAAAAACCTTTATATTTTATTCGCGATAGATTGTATACTTATTTTGCCGTTTAGGCAAGTTTTCATATTTTTACCTATTCCCATGTTCTTTTCCTCGCAAGGGCCTTATCGTATACCGATTCATATTCCTCAGCTGACCTTTCCCAGGAATAATCTTCTGCCATAGCCTGTCTTATCATATTCTGTATATGTTCCGGACGATCGTAATAAGTACTTACAGCCCAGCCTACGGCATAATATACGGCATGGGCAGAAGCATCATTGAAAGAAAAACCCGTACCCGTTCCTGTTCTCTCATCATATTTCTTAACGGTATCTTTCAACCCGCCTATTTCTCTTACAATGGGAAGTGTCCCGTACTTCATGCTGTAGATCTGATTTAACCCGCACGGCTCATATAGAGAAGGCATCAGGAAAAAATCGCTCCCGGCTTCCACCAAATGGGCCTTTCTGTTATTATATCCTATCCAGGCGCCTATTCTCCCCGGATATCCGGCAGGCAATCCGCCAAAAAGATCTTCAAGATGCTTTTCTCCACTGCCCAGTATAACAAACTGGACTTTCATGTTCTTGACTATACTCTCTATCATTTCGGCCAGCAAATGCATACCTTTTTGATGTACCATGCGTGAAACAAGCCCTATAACAGGTATATTTATATCCTGTTCAAGTAAAAACTCCTTCTGCAGTTCGCTTTTGCATATGGTTTTCCCGCGAAGATCATCTTTTGAATACCTTGCCGGGAGAAGAACGTCTGTATCCGGAGACCATTGATCATAATCTACTCCATTAAGGATCCCAGAAAGATCGTCCCGTCGCCTTTCCAAATACGGAGCCAGGCCGTTCCCTCCTATATCCGTTAATATTTCTGAGGCATACGTCGGGCTCACCGTATTTATGGCGTCCGCGTAAAAAATAGCCCCTTTCATAAAATTAATCCCTCCGAAATTCTCAAATTTCGATTCCGTATAATTAGCTTTGCCAAGACCCAGGAAATCATAACTATCGGAAGAAAATGTCCCCTGATACCCAATATTATGTATTGAAAAGACACTTGCCGTATCAGCAAAAAAAGGGTCATTGAAATACTCTATCTTCAAATACGCCGGTATAAGCGCTGTTTGCCAATCATTAGAATGAACTATATCCGGACGGAACCCGATATCCCTACACAACTGTAAACACGCCTTGGAAAAAAAACCGAACCGTTCCGCGTTATCCAGATAGGCCCATTTACCGTCATCATACAATCCGGAACGGCCGAAATATCCTTCATGTTCTATAAAATAGACCGTCACCCCGGAAAGATCAGTAGCTACTACGCTACACCAAACCGTACCGGTCCCCATATTGACCCCCATGGACCCGAGCTCGGGTTTAATATCATACTTCTCCCTGTCTATACCCCAATACCGGGGCAGAACAAGCCTCACGTCATGTCCTTTTTCTTTTAAAACGACGGGTAATGCTCCGGAAACATCAGCCAGTCCCCCGCTCTTAACAAAAGGAACAGCTTCTGAAGAAGAAAAAAAATAATTCTATATTATAAACATAAAAAGTCTTATTCCACAGTAACATAAGC
>CAYMTI010000033.1:0-8154 GCA_964393315.1 uncultured Planctomycetia bacterium | reverse complement strand
ATATTTAAATAAAGGGATGTTATTTATTCGTATTTCACCGGCAGACGGTTCGTAGAACCTGAGTAGAAGGCGCAGTACGGTCGTTTTACCTAATCCGGAAGGGCCGTTTATCAGAATGGTCTCGCCCCTGTTAATATTCATCGATATATTGTTCAGTACCGGGATATCTTTCGAATAGGAAAAAGTGAGCCCGGATATTTTAATGTTCATGAAATCTCCGGGAAAAGATATTCCTCCGGAAGGTTCGCAGTCGAGGTCCAGGATGTCAAAAACCCTTTCGGCGCTTTGATACGCTATCTGGAAACGGGTATAGGTTCTGCCTATCTTATTCAAGATCGCGTATATTGAAAACGCGACAGCGCCAAATACGGCAAAGGATCCCGGGGATATTATTCCGGAATGAACTTCACCAGTACCCGCCCATAGTATAAAGATAACGCATGCTCCCATAAGAAGGTTCTGCGCCGGGAGCAGGATGGCCTGAGACCGGTATTGCCGAAGGTCAGCGTGAAATATCTCATTGTTCATTTTTTCATACAAGCTGACTTCTGTCTTTTCCATTGTAAGGGTTTTTACTATTTCCAGGCCATAAAGTTTTTGCTCCAGGAATGAATAAAGTTGTTCGGACAACGCCAGAATCTTTTTATTGTTCATACTTATGCGTTTATAAGAAAAACGTATTACCGTGTATGAAAGTGGAAGAAAAAATATCAGAACTAAACCGAGCTTCACGTTTATCCACAGGGCTATTACGAAAAGGGCCGCCAGTTTAAAAGGCTGGCCGAGTATACTTGACGGCGCGCCAGTTATTAGCCATTGCATTTTTGAAGTATCGTTTATGATCTTTGACATAATGGCACCTTCGGAGCTGGACTTAAAATATGTTATCGGCAGGCGTAATATATGCCGGAAAAGCATTTTTTTTATATCACAAGTGATCTTCTCAGATGTGTACAGGCTCAAATGTGACGAAAAAAAAGAAAGGATACTGCGAAGTATATACAGAAGCGCGCTTAAAATCAGGGTGGCTCTTACGTGTGATAGATCCTTGCTGAAGAAGGTGTTAACTACATTCTTTAAAATAAACAGATATACAAGACCTATCCCCGCATTCAAGAGGGAAGATAAAGAAAGAACGGCCAGGTTCTTTACATAAGGCCTCCCGAATTTTAAAGTGCGGGTAAAAGTCTTTAGCATAGGTTTTGATTATATATTAATATGTGCTTTTAATCAAAGATTTTAAGAATGATCCCGTAAGCTGTAATATCCTTGCGGGATACATAAGCCATGAAAATTTAGGATTTACTATTCCCGTACACTGGCGCAATATCTCTTTTTTCGGGAAAAGAAGTTCTATAATAAATATTAAACGTTTTTTAGTGGTTTTTATGGAAAGAACGGGTAAAAGCGGACCTGTTATCCGGGGTTTTTTCCCTCGTAATATGCGGTTGATGATAACACGGTCAATTTTAGAAAAATTTATTGTTTTTTCCAGTTCTTTCATGATTTGCTTATCAACGGGGAAAGATAAGACTTCACGTATATAATTCAAACAGATATATACGGGTTTTTCCAGCCCGGACTGAAAAACCCTGGATAGGAACGCTGATATGTTAATGCAAGATTGTTCGGTGTACATTACGTTCGCCAGGTCGTAGAAAAAAGATAGTTTCATGTAGGAGTGTTTTTCCGCATGATAACATAGTATCAATATGTGGTCTTCCCTGGAAGGTATTTTAACATAATTGTTCTCCGGTCCCCAGGGGACAGCGCGTTCGAAAATATCCGGGAAACGGATAGAATAAATAAAAGATCTTGATCTTATTCTATCCGCTCCTAAAATATCCGTTTTAATGTCTATAGGCATAAAAGGATTTTTTCTAAGTATATTCGGATATAAAGGGAGGCTTTTATACCCTTCAGAGTTCAAGAGGCGTTTCGCGGCAGATAAAGAGTTTTTCGGGACCACAAGATCTATATCCGCGGGGTAACGCGCGCCTAGTGAGGGGTATACCTTTTTGAGCAGGCTATAGCCTTTAATTACAAGAACCGGCAGTAAGTTCTTTTCGAAAGAAAGAAAGATGTTGTTTACTTTTTCCAGCTGTAAGGTGTTATGCCCCAGTATCGATAAATATTCGTTTTTAAATTTTTTTAAATATTTGTCCGGGAAAAAGGAGCCCAGGCTGTTTTCTTCGCAGTTATAATAAAAAGACCCGCAGATCTTTTCTTTTAAACATTTTATAAAAAGGAGGTTCCAGCAAGAAAATTCTGACATGATATCTTTCGTTCTTTCGAGTATCCCGGGATTCCAGGATAGTGAAAGAACATTATATATCAGTTTGTCCGTGGTTCTATCCGTTTTTCTCATAAAAGAAAGTATAGCACAGGCAGGGATAAAGGAGCATCGTCCGGAGGTAAGTTCTTTTTTTTTCGCGTCCCGGGTTGGACAAACTTTAAAAATATGGTAAAGTATTTATTATAAAAACCCAGTAAAGGAAGGATATATGGATGATCCTGCTGTAGTGTTAAAAGGTATTATTGACCGGTTCGGTACTTTGAATATTCATGAGAAACGTGTTTTTACGGAAAGCTCTTGTGAACTGGTTTTTTTGAATAAGCAGAAGAACGAGTGGGAGAGTATATTCTCCGATATACTTGGTTCTCCGGTGAAGCCCCAGAGTGATGTCCCCAGCGAAGAGGATATTTCTATAACCAGCGGATTCGGCGGTATTTGTAAAGGGCAGACGCTTTTCAGACGTGAATACAGAGGCGCGACGATAATAGCTATGTTCTGGCCGTGGGATGACCCCAGATATACCACTTTGAAGGTAGCTATAGTGGAAAAAAGGTAATTGATGTCAAAAACACAAAGATCTATTGACAAATACTGGAAATGAGGTATTATATATCCGTTAGTGCTGATGAGTAAAGGGCATAGGTCTTGAGCATAGTGTTAGGCCCATGTTTAAGTTTCTTTATCACCGGCATTACGTAAAGTAGGAGGAAGTGAGTAATGGCAAAAGGTACAGTGAAATGGTTTAACAATCAGAAAGGTTATGGATTTATCACACCTGAAGAAGGCCCGGATGTATTTGTACATCACAGTGCTATACAGGGCGACGGTTACAAAACCTTAGATGAAGGCCAGTCCGTTGAGTTTGAGATCAACGATGGACCAAAAGGTCCCGAAGCCAAGAACGTAGTTAAGATGTAAACCTGAAAGTGAGCAGATAAAAGACCCGGATAGATTTATTCTATCCGGGTCTTTTTTTGGCGCTTGCTAAAAGGAAAAGCCCGTAATGAAAATTTCAAAAAAAATATCAGAGATCATTATAGATAAGTTCGAAGATGCTAACAGGCCTGTAATTATTGCCGTCGGAGGCCCCGGAGGTACCGGTAAAAGCCTGTTCAGTTCGAAGCTAGCAAAACATCTGAAGACGGCAAGGGTATTGAGGCTTGATGATTATAAAACTGAAAGATCCTTCAGAGAGGGAAAAGGTATATTCGGACCGCATCCCGAGGCGAATCAAATGGAGCTATTGGAGATGCATATTGAGGAAATAAAGGGAAAAAGAGTTTTTTTTAAACCGGTTTATTGCGGGGGTAGAGGAACAATAGATAAAACAGAAACATACAGCCCCTTAAAATACAATATTCTCGATGGAGAGATATCTATGTACGATAGGTTTATGCGGCATATAGATTTTTCAGTATATGTTGACGCGGACTTGTCCACGCAGCTGAGCACGAGGCTTACAAGAGATATTGAACGAAGGGGATATTCCTATGAAAAGGCCATGGCAACATTCTGGGGATCCAATGTCAGAGAATTCGGTCTATACGGGTTATCCGGCCGTGAAAACGCTGATATAGTACTTTTTTGTAATGACGATTATACGCTCAAAATAAGCGGATCTTTTTAAAATAGTTCTTTACCCGATACCGAGCAGGTTAAGATCTCTTTATTTGTTATTTGCAGCGCGGGATGCTATAATAATTCCGGACGGGAGGATTGAAATATCAATGAAAGTCGATTTAATGCGTAATATTGACCGTTATGTCGGTATCCCTTTAGTTTTTATCTTGACTGTTTTTGTCAAAATAGCTTCTCTGTTCCATCGTACCGCTAGATCAAAACCTGAAAATATATTGTTTATCGAACTTTCGGAAATGGGATCGACTATTCTAGCTGATCCCGCGATGCGAAAGGCCAGGTCGGAATTCGGGGCTGAACTTTTTTTCTGTATTTTTTCAAAAAACAGGGAAAGCCTGGAGCTGCTTAATACTATCAAAGAAAGTAACATTTTTCTTATAAGGTCCGAAAATCTATTCACTTTTTTATGGGATTCGGCCCGGTTCTTTTTATGGACAAGGAAAAGAAACATAGATACCGTTGTGGACCTGAACTTTTTTCAAGATGCACTGCCATTCTTACCGGTCTTTCCGGAGCGGAAAGGAAAGTAGGCTTCCATTCTTTTTATAGTGAGGGCCTTTATAGAGGAGATATCTTTACGCATAAAGTATCGTATAATCCTCATATGCATATAGCTAAGAACTTTATCTCGCTGGTTAATTCGCTTATTCTGGAAAAGGCCCAGGTCCCTTATTCCAAAACTCGAATAAAAGATGAAGAAATCACATTGACAAAAATAGATCCTTCCGATGAGTCAAAAGGGAAAGTTCTGGAAAGGGTTAAAAAAGAATATCCTGTGTATGATGAGGGGAAAAATCACATTGTGCTTATTAATCCTAATGTGGGGGATATCCTTCCTCAGAGAAAATGGCCGCTCTATAGATTTTCAGGTGTTATAAAAAAAATACTTGAGCATGATAATGAGACGGTTGTTTTAGTAACCGGATCCGATGATGATAGAGATGAGATGCGCCGGCTTGTGGATATGTTAGGGAACGAAAGATGTATTAATTTCACCGGAAAAGTTAAGATACGGGAATTACCGGCTCTTTATTCCTTATCGTCTTTTATGCTTACAAATGATTCCGGTCCAGCTCATTTTTCAGCGATAACCGATATGCCCTCTTTTGTCATTTTTGGACCAGAAACACCTGAACTTTACGGCTCTCTGGGAAATTCAACCCCTATTTACGCGCGGTTGGCTTGTTCTCCCTGCGTAACCGCGGCAAATCATCGAAAAACTCCTTGTAAAGATAACCAATGTCTCAAGGTCATATCGGAAGAGGAAGTGTTCGATATTATAAAAAAACATTTGCGATAAGATCTTTTCCGAACTTTTATCTGATCAAAAATTAAACTTAAATCAGGGATAACGCTGAACCTTTGGAGTAGAACACCCGGAGGATCAAGGGCTAATAGCGCTGACATTTCGTGGTTAAAAAACCTTTTTCTTGATGTGTACAAGCAATTTTTAAAAGCCTTTTCCCGGGGAGATCTTAGGATCTTTCCGTATAATACGGGTTAAAAACGGGCGGCGTTATGGGCCGCCCGGATCGGTTCCGGCAGCTTATATTTAGGAGAACATGTCATTATGATATTAACGCAGGAAGATATATCGATAAGATGTCCCGGAGAAACAAATATTGGTTTCATATTCGTTCTTGTCCTTAATACGGCGCCTAGATTTGTACCGTCTTTATCTTTTATTATGGAATATGAACCACGGTCGGGTCCGGGTAGGGAAAAAGTACCGTATAAATGGCTTTTGGCCGAGCCTATGCTGGGCAGGTTCAGCAGAATACCCATATGAGTGGCGATCCCTGTTCTTCGGGGATGTGTGCGGCCCTGGCCGTCAAAAATAAGCAGGTCAGGTATGGTATCGAGTTTTTTCAGGCATTTCAGTATTACGGGGGCTTCCCTGAAGGATAATAGTCCGGGGACATAAGGGAAACATGTCCTTTGTTTAGCGGTAACGGTTTCGATTACTTTAAGCTCCGGAAAAGTCATAATTACTACGGCAGCGTTAGAATGATCATTTTTTACTGAAACGTCTATCCCCGCTAATAGCTTTATCTTAGAGCGAGAAAGTTTTTTTGAAATATATTTTCCCGTAAGTTTTTTTTGCAGCGAGACGGCTTCTTTAGGAGACATGTGCCAGTTGTGAGTACGCGGGATATTCATGAAAATATTTTAACACAGAAAATATTTCAGACAAGGATGTTATATCTGATCAAAAAATAAATGTGTATATTCAGATATACGGCATAGAACGATGATATTACCGTATTTGATCATGTTAAAAAGTACACTAATTTTCGTGATCGCAGTAGATTAAGCTAGGGCATGCGGTGTAATGCTGTTTAAATTAAGATACTTTAGTAAGGAAAAGGCGGTTTTTGATCGGTTTGACGGAATAATATACGGTTATTTGTGTTACAAAAGAGCAGGAAGTAGAGGCCGGTTTTTAAAAATAGCTGAAAGATGTAGAGTGGCAGAGAGTTTAACCGGATGGATATTAATACTTTGCTCTTTTAATTCAAAAGGGCTATAATAAAAAGAAAATTTTTATTCAACAAAAGGAAAATATCGTGTCTAAAATTAAACCATTGATGATCGGGGACCTTGAAGTTAAAATACCGATAATCCAGGGCGGTATGGGGGTAAGGGTTTCCACATCCGCGTTGGCAAGCGCCGTAGCTGATTGCGGGGCCGCGGGGACAATAGCCAGTGTTGGGCTCGCGCCGGATACCGACGAACACAGAATAGATGTTCCTAAGTCGAGCCGTGAGCATCTTATTAAAGAGATCGATATGACCAGGGAGAAAACCGACGGGGTTTTCGGCATAAATATCATGGTGGCTTTGAGTAATTACGAGGACCTGGCCAGGACCAGCGCGGAAAAAGGCGTGGATTATATAATATCCGGTGCGGGGCTTCCCATAAGCCTGCCTGAATATACCGAAGGACATGATACGAAACTTATACCTTTGATCTCTTCCGCTCGGGGTCTCCAGGTAGTTCTAAAAACATGGAAACGTCGCTATAACCGTTTACCCGACGCCGTAATTGTCGAAGGGCCCTTGTCCGGGGGGCATATAGGGAATCACTCGCTTGAGGAACTGACCCGGGGTGATTTTAAAAGCCTTGAAACTTCTTTTACGGAGGTTCTGGAACTTATCAGCGAATATGAAAAGATGTCAAATAAAAAAATACCCGTTATTGCCGCCGGGGGTATATTCGGCGGGAAAGATATGGCGAAATTTATCTCCATGGGCGCCTCCGGCGTTCAGATAGGTACGCGTTTTATTTTGACAAAAGAATGTTCTGCCGCGCAGGCATACAAGGATCTATTCATATCTTCGACTAAAGAAGATCTTGTCTTTATACAAAGCCCTGTGGGTATGCCGGCAAAGGTCATACGGACGAAATTTGTCGATGAAATGGAAGCGGGAGGAACAAGACCGATAAGCTGTGTGTATCAATGTCTCAGAACATGTAATCCGGCAAAGGTCCCTTTTTGTATAGCCAGGGTGCTTATTGACGCGGTTCAGGGAGATGTAGATAACGGCCTGGTCTTTTCAAGCAGTTATATCGATAAGTTGAATAAGATCGTGACTTGCCGGGAACTTATCGATGATATCATGTCAGAAGCTGAAGCCGCGATGAGTTAAAGGCATTTATCCGGAAGCTGTAGCAGTTTTTCTTGTATCGCTATTATTAAATAACATTTTAGAGATGTATTCATTTTAGTCCTAAGGGGATCTTATCTTTGAAAGAACAGTATGATCTTATAGCTAAAAAGGATATGATATCAGCACTGACGGGCTTAGCGGCCGACTGTATTCGTGTTTTTTCAGGTAAGCAGGACCATTACCGAAATAGAATAGACTTTGCTTTTCATGAAAAAGGCCTGGGGCTTAAAGAAAAAGGCAAATGGTATGAGGTATATGATGTAAGACATTCCGATCTGGCGAACCAAAAGATCAATATTTTATTGCAACAGGTAAGAAAAGAGATATGCGGACATAGAGACTTTGACTTATACAGGATAAAGGAACATACAGGTACGTTCAAGTTCGCTGTTATCAGGGCGACAAATCTCTCCTCAAGCGTGACTTTTATACTCAACAGAGAAGCTCAGGATCTTAAAGCGGGGATCAAACTCATAAAAGATGTTCAGGGCAATATAGGGGCTGATAATATAATTATTGGATACTCTACAAAAGAGTGCGCTACGAGTA
>CAYMTI010000032.1:0-8308 GCA_964393315.1 uncultured Planctomycetia bacterium | reverse complement strand
TAAAAACAACGTAATACTCTATTTGTAAGTGGTACTACAAATGGGGGAAGGTCAGATGGATACATAATAGAAAAAGAAACGGCTTTGAAAATAGCCGAAAAAATACTGTATTCGATCGAATCTGGACAATGCGGGGAGCTTGAAAAAGAAACTACTCTGTCACTTAAGGTTCTCCCTGAAGAAATAGACCTGAATACAGGTAAACCGGCTAAACCCGCGGGTCTTATGTATCCTTTTACGGTCGAAAACGCCAAAGCCTTCGCGAATTTCTGCCTTACCTGCGGAGGATTTATGTTCCTTCAACGCAAAAATTAACCCTATCTTATGTTCTTTTTTCCCCGTTTTTTATGCTTCATCTCAAAAATGTGATTTTCCTGTCAGAAAAGCATAGACCCCGAACCCATTCTTCTTTTTTTGAGCTCACACTTGTTTCCCCTTAATGACATATCTTTGGCTTCGGGAGCCGTCCTGTCCCAAGTCGCAATATTCTTCGAAGCCTTCTGGAAAACAGTGTCCGCTCCGCGATCCGAACCCGATCCGGAAGCTGATGCTCCGCTTCCGCAACAAGGGCCATCTATCCCCCCGGCAAATACCGGCCCGGAAAAAACAGAAAATAAAATAATGACCCCACAGCATGCGATATTTTTCAACATATTGACCTCCCTTTAATTAATATACTTTTCATCGAATATCCCGAAGAACAATAACCCTTAACTTTTTCATTTTTTTTCGGCCAAAGGCTTAAAAACAACATACAACATCTTGATCGCCAATATCAACAGAACTCCTCCAAAAACTCCATGCAGTATTTGCGGTGATGTAGCCCGTGATAAAAAAGCTCCGGTAACCGCGCCCAGAATAGCTGCCGGGATAATGTATTTCAAAGGTTCCGCTTCAACATTCCCGACTCTGGCATGAAATATCATTCCGATAACAGAAACAGGAACTATTACCGATAAAGAAATAACTATGGATTCATGCATAGAAAACCCAAAAAGCATATTCAACGCGGGTACAATAATAAACCCTCCGCCAACCCCCAGCAAAGCTGATAAAAGACCGGCTATAATACCTAAAAAAATAAAATACAGATAATTCCCGTTTAAAACAGTATAACCGTCCCCGGGGAAAGAAGTTAACCCCAGCTGTTTTATACCCGTATATAAAAGCAGTCCTGCAAAGAACACCTAAATATGCGTGCTTTTGATCCTTCTTGATAAAAAAACACCGTATCTTGCCCCGAAAACAGCTCCTGCCGTTACTAGAAAAGTTATAATTAAGTTTAAGCTGACCCCTTTAGAACTTAAATATATCACCAGGCCTGTCAACGCAGGAACGGATAATACGGCCAGACTGGTCCCTACTGCTTTTTTTACCGGATAGCCGAAAAACATGGTTAACGCGGGAACAAGAATAACTCCCCCTCCTATACCCAGGTACGCGCCGAGTATTCCCGTCAAAAAACCTGTGATAAGCAATCTAATTTTAAACACTGTAATGGATCCTTTACTGTTAGCTTATGGCGTTCTATCATATAATGTCTGCTTGTGAAGGATATTTAGGCCTTATTCCTTTCTGTATAGGGAAAAAGACCCGCTAAAAATAAGGTGCTCTTTTTAAAAATTATGACTGATACCAGAACATAAGTACTGATATATGAATCAAGTATACTTCTTATAAGAAATTATGCAAATTTGTCCGGAGCGTTATGGCATAGTGGATATCTTATTTAGTTAAGATATATTCAACAATAACATCCGCCTGTTTGGCGGCGGCAATGTTCACGCGGGGAGCGAACGGAGCGGAACTTTCCATATCAGACACAAGATCTCCAACCACAACCACATTATCACTCATACGCCGTATCAATATATCATCGCTGGAACCGATACCGCATATTCCCGAAGCGGAAACTATAAGCTCTTTTTCTCGAGAAAGGCCTGAAACTATCATACTTTTATACTCAGGCAGATCAAAAGCTTCCACAATAACAGGATAACCTCTGAAAATATCACTCATATTATTTTTCTCTATTTTCACGGTCTCCGTTTCTATTATAACGGAAGGATTTATATCTTCAAGATTCTTCCTTAGGGCTTCGGCCTTCTTTTTTCCTATCTGATCGTATAGAAAAAACTGGCGGTTAAGATTTGAATATTCGACTTCATCAAAATCCGCCAGCTTAAGATGCCTTATTCCCGACCGTACCAGAAAAGCCGCGCAATTGGACCCCAAACCTCCGCACCCAGCTATCCCCACCCGAGCATCAGTGATCTTCCGGAAATTATCTTTACCGAATAGTATAGATAATTCTATTTCAAACTTGTTCAATACATTCATAATGTTAACCAATCCTGATGCACCGGCTGATACCCTTTTCCCTGAAGCATATTCTTCACCGCCCGGATATCCCTAGTATCGGAAATATCGAATTGCCCTCCTCCTTCTTGACCGGTTTCCCCGCTCATCCTTCCGCCCACACGCGTATCCGATCCAGCGCTCATTCTGGTAATACCCAGAGGTAATAAATTGTTCCTAAGCTCAAGATCTTCACGTGTGGATAAGGTTATTCCCACCCTCGGCAAAAAAAGTCTTAAAGCTGTTATAACTTTTACCAGTGCCTCATCACTCACAGGATACGCGGCATAATTCGTGCCTCCATAGGGTCTTATCCTGGGTACTGAAACACTTATTTCACACGATGGGTATTTATCCTGCAGATACGCGGCATGCAGACCGGTAAGAAAAGATTCGTATCTGTGTTCATTCAGCCCAAGCAATGCTCCTATATTGACAGTTCTTATCCCGGCCCTGGCAGCCCTCTCTGGCGCGTTGATCCTGAAATAATAATCTCTTTTGGGCCCGTAAGGGTGTACTTTTTCATAAATACGCTGATTATATACTTCCTGATATAATGTCAATCCGTCAAGACCATGATCAATAAGTCCTTTATACTCCTCTTCCTCCAACGGATATATTTCTAACGATATAGAGCTGAAATATTTTTTCAGTACTCTCATCGCTTTCTTAATATAAGATACCGGGGATCGGGACCGGTCCTCACCCGTAAGTATAAGTATATGCCTGAACCCTTGATCCGCGATTATTTCAGCTTCTTTTTCAATTTCGGAGAGCCCAAGCTTTATCCGGTCCAGTTTTCTGGACGAATTGAAGTTACAGTATACGCATCCGTTAACACAATAATTTGAAATGTACAATGGAGTATATAAATGTATAACTTTACCGAAATTCCGTATGGTCAACTCATGAGCTTTACGCGCTACTTGTTCAAGATGGCCGCACCCGGGCGCGTATAATAACCGTCTGTACTCCTCCTGGCTGATACCACTTTCCGGACAAAACATTTCACTAAGATCTGCACCTTGCGGGAGCACATCCTCGGCATCATTAATATATCTTTTATTTGCTTCGTAAAAACCCATCATTCATTCCTCAAAAACCCCGTAAGGGGCGATGACGCTTCAGCAAGCTCTGAAAGACCCGGACGCCCTGTCAAATATGCCATTCTGCCGGCCTTTACAGCAAGACTGAAAGCTATAGAGGCACTTACAGGATCAGATGACACAGCAATAGCAGTATTAACAAGTACCGCAGCACAACCCATTTCCATAGCTTCCGCCGCTTCACTTGGCCTGCCTATACCCGCGTCAACTATTACAGGCAGATCTATCTCATCTACCAGTATATTTATAAGCTCACCGGTCTTTACTCCTCTGTTAGTCCCTATAGGAGCCCCCAAAGGCATGACGGCTGCCGCTCCGGCGTCAACAAGCCGCCTTGCTGTCATCAGATCCGGACTCATATACGGGAGCACCACAAAACCTTCTCCGGCCAGTACCTCGGTCGCCTTGACCGTTTCAGCGTTATCCGGCAGCAGATATTTATTATCCGGAATAACTTCGATCTTTATCCAGTCCCCGCAGCCAAGCGCCCTGGCAAGTCTGGCTATCCTTACAGCTTCCTCGGCATTTCTGGCACCCGAAGTATTGGGCATTATTACACATTGGCTCGGGATATATTCAAGAACATTATCATCTTTACTTTCCCTGTCTATCCGTCTTAACGCTACGGTAACCACCTGCGCACCCGACTTTTCCATAACTTCTCTTATAACGGGTTTTGATGAGAATTTCCCGGTACCCACAAAAAGCCTGTTAGTTAATTCTTTACTCCCGATCTTTAAAACATCCTTCATTTTTATCCTCCGCCCACGAAACTTAATATCTCTATGGAATCCTTATCTGCCAAATATATGTCCCCGAACCTGTCCCCGGGTACGATCTCCTTATTGTACTCCACGACTACCTTTGCCGGACTCAACCGTTCTTTCCCCAGTATACCCAGAATAGTCGTTCCCTGTTTGACTTTGACTTCTTTTCCGTTAATTTTTACTTTCATGCTGCCTCAGTTTATGATCATTTATAATTTTCTTAAAAGATCTTACTTGCTCTTTTATATCAACGGCTCTGGTAATAGCTCGTATCACCGCTATATTCCTGGCCCCGGAACCAAGCAAGCCGTTAATATTCTCCGGATCTATACCTCCTATAAAAACGACCGGCTTAACCGCAAAACGTATAACTTTTTCAACTTCATCCGTACCGATAAAATAATCTTTTGTCTCAGTGGGAAAAACCGGACCGAATGCTATATAATCCACATCCGATCCCCAAGCAGCTTCGACCTGTTCATAAGAATGAGTTGATAACCCGATCATTTTATCTTTTCCAAGTATCTCTCGTGTCTTTTCCACAGGATATTTCAATATATCCTCCTGCCCCAGATGCACTCCGCACGCCCCTGTCTCCCTGGCGATAAACGGATCGTCATTTACTATAAAAACAGCGTTATTATCCCGGCACATCTTAGCCAGCCGACTCCCCAGATATATAAGCTCCTTTTCGGAAAGATGCTTCTCTCTCATCTGGACAATATCAACTCCCACGGCAAGGGCCTGCTCTACTACATGTTCGGTACTCCTGCCGGAACTGGCATTCTCTCCCGTAACAAGATAAAGACTGTAATCTGGGAACATCTCGCTCCTTTAAACACCGGATCATGCATTATATCCAAAGACAAATAAACCTGTCCTTCAGCATTTTTATCCATTTTCTAATATAAAATCCTGTCAAAAAAAAACCTTATGCCGCACGGCATAAGGTATAGGCAAAAATCCCTACGCCGGCATTACCCGGATCAGGTCATTAGGGTAACCCGCTGCGGCGGGACTCTCAGAGTGCCACACACCCTCCCCTTTTGTGTATTAGAACATATTAGGACGAATGTGTCAATCTCCTTGCGGATATAAGCTTTTAGCAAGCCATTAATATATTATCATGTGTACTATAATAATTCGGGTAGCATTTATACAAAATCAATTAAATTCATGCAAATTAAAGGTTTTATGGCGGGCTCTATCATCTATTAAAAGTCCGCATGGACTCTTAATCCATATACAAATACAGGATCAGTGGTCTGTGAAGATACCCCAGCCGGATCCCATACGAGCTGAAGATCAGGGCTTACAAATATAAAGTCTGTCAAAGCAAAACTGTAATACGCTTCCAGATGGCCTTCTGCCCTCCCCTGATTCCCGGCCCTGATATATTCTTTACTGGGAACTACCTGACCTATACCCAATGCTAAAATATCCTTCTCCCTTTTCCAGTATTTACCTGTCATTCGAGCGCCGGAGGCCCATGAAAAAGCAGCCGTAACCCCTCCACCGGCAGGTATGAGGTCCGGCCGCTGGAACCCGCATCTGGCGAATACCCCGTACACATCGGTTATCATCTGATCAAAACTGAGACCGAAACCATAATTATATTCCTTTGTCTCTGTTGCCGATGCTCCTATCTGATCCGCGAGCTTCGTATGGAACCTTGTATTAAGCCAGGAATAGAACCGGTAATTACCGTCCCATTGCGATCTGTCCAGACCCAACAATTTTGAAGGTTTTATGTTTACCTGCATCGTATATATGCCACCGTTAAATATTCGTTCCCAATCTGAATCGCCTTCCCAGTAATTGAACGAAAACTCCATAAAATCCATCGATTTAAGGCATATCTCAGAATTGATCGTAAAACCTTTTCCAGCCGGCCACTCCACCGTTGGCGACTCATTAAATATATATCCTAAGAACTGAGTATCATCGTCCCCGGCATACGCGTTTTGAGCAAAAAGCCCTCGGGATAATATTTTTCCGCACAATATAGAGACCTGCCGGTCAAAAAGAAACTGTTTATACCAGTAAACTTCGGCTTTGACATTTCCGCCGAGAGGCTCAGAGTTATAATTAACATCATTGAATAAACTCAAAGAATCCGCCAGCGCGTTACCCATTCCTGTCTTTAACTCAAAAAAAGCCACGCCCCAGTCATCGAATTTTTTAATAAAATCCAGATATAAAACCCATGATACACCCGTTTTCCGGGCGTCATGAACATTAGGGTCCGGTGTGCCCTGAAAAACGAACGTACTGGAAGGATCAAAGGTAAGATCAAGGGGAACATAGGTCAACCCGCTGCCCGGAGAATATTCAAGTCCGGGTTCTTTGCTTATCTGTTTGCGATCCGGCTTTTCACCTTTTTTTTCTAAAGCTATGTCGTGAGTTTTGACTATCCGGGGATAATGCTTACTCTCCCCGACAGGCGCGAGAATACATCCAATCATAAAAAATACCATAAAGCTCGAAATTATCTTATTAAGCATTTTCTTCTCCCCTATTTGAAGCAAAAAACTTTTTTAAATCGTCTGGAAAACATTACTGAGAAACATATAAGAACACTCCTATAATACCCGAGGAATTAAGATAATACAAGTCTCCTGGAAGACACCCCTTAAAAAGGAAATATCTTCATGTTATCCCTGATTTCGAGTCGGAATAGAGATAAAGAACGTAAAAATATAGATACAATAATATTCTATTTTTTCGGCGGAAAAACATCCGCGGTTTTGCGACGGAACAATAAACCGATAGACCAAAAGATCTGTCTGGGATATAATATTTCTTCGTACAACCTTGGATCCGTCGAAATTCACATCGAGGTTTTTTCAGGGCAGAATAAAAAGATTTATCGGAGGAACAAGATGATAAAATTTGAAAAAAATAAAATCCTTATCAGCGTGACGACTGTCGTTATCTACGCGAGTTCTCTTCTCTTGACCGGATGTTCTTCCCTGCCGGCTAACAAAGCGAAAAAGTATTTTGATGACCTATATAAACGTATACCTTACAAACAGGAGGGGAAACACAGGGTTATCAATATCTTTTACGCCACAAGCCGTAAAATCCTGGATAAACCGGATGGAACACTCAAATTCCTCCCCGAGATGGGAAACTCTCTCACCGGCGGAATAATAGATGTAAAGATCGATCCGTCAATAAAGATCGGTAAGATGCTCCCTAAAAGATTCGAACGAAAAGGTGAGATCGGCCTGAAAAACATAAATAAGATCGAAAACAGCACCTTGGAAAAAAAGATCCGGGAAGCCATAGACAAATCGCCGCATAAATCTCTTCTGGTCCTGGTATTCGGGTTTAAGGACGATTTCCATTCGGTAGCCATTGAAGCCGCTTATTATTCATACATGCTCGATGTAAACACCCCCATACTTCTTTTTGACTGGCCGGGCGACCAACCCGTATCGATACGCGGGTATAAACAGGCCCAGGAGAACGCCATGGAATCGGGAGTATATTTCGGTGAGATCCTCGGCGCGATCCTGAAAAAAGTACGGCCTGACGATAAAGTCTGGATACAAGCCTCCAGCCTCGGATGTCAGGTAGTCTGCAGCGGATTTGAATACCTTTATAAACACCCGGAGCTTGCCGATCCTCAAGCGGAAATAGATCATGTGTTCATGGCGGCCCCCGATGTGGCCCGGGAAGAGTTCGATGAAAAATTCAAGAAAGAGATCTCCTCCCTGGCGGAAAATGTTACCGCGTATGTTTCCTTCAATGATAGAGCGCTTCTTATGAGCTCAATATTGAACGATACTGAACGGCTGGGCAGGCAAACCCTGAAGGGCAAGACCGGACATGACCAGAGCCACGAAACAAAGGGTATTCTGTATTTGAGATCCCAGAATCCTGATAGAATAGCCCTGGTAGACGTAACTCCTATAAACAAAGCCAGCTACGGGCACGGTTATTATCTTGAAGACACTCATTATTTTGACGATGTATACCTGAGGATGTTCAAGACCCCCCCGCACATAAACAGAAGACTGGAGACTGTCAAGTTTTGTGTGTCTGAAGCACCGGTTTATTATATCTGGATAA
>CAYMTI010000031.1:6867-8393 GCA_964393315.1 uncultured Planctomycetia bacterium | reverse complement strand
CACAAAGAAAAAAAGAAGCAAAAAAAGAAAACACTACTACTGCTAGTTATCCCTATTCTTTTATCCCCCCTCAGACACACTCAATTATACACTCCCCCAAAAAGTGTACTTTTACCCCTGTTCATGACTGACGGTATATGGACATGCCTACCGTTCTATGACCCTTGATTTTACAGGGGTAGAGACAAAAAAGGCGA
The DNA here is from genome assembly GCA_964393315.1 of uncultured Planctomycetia bacterium. GTDB lineage: Bacteria > Omnitrophota > Gorgyraeia > Tantalellales > Tantalellaceae > CAYMTI01. The sequence continues at coordinate 8,196 of CAYMTI010000031.1, read as the reverse complement.
CTCTATATTCAGAATCGCCTTTATGCTAAAACAAGATGGTGGAGGTGCCGGGATTCGAACCCGGGTCCATGAACTGAAACCTATGAGTATCTACATGCTTAGTCTACCTTTGATCTTAACCTGAAATACCCGGCAAACAGGATATTTTCAGAAGCATCCTCCTTATACTCTTACGGTCAGGAGAAATCACCGTAAGAGGCCTTAGTTAATTGGGCAGTACTAGTAAGCTAAGGCGCCTACTAATGTGCCAGTCCCCGCCGTGGCGGAAACATTTAACGCTTCCTGAGCCAAGATAGACTCAGCTTCAGCTACTGGATTGTAGTCTGCGTTTATTTGTTTTTCAGGTTTTTTAAGAGGCCACCTGAAACCTCTGCATGCTGCTCAAAGATCCCTCGATCATGTCGAGGCCTGTCACCCCCTCTTGTATGTTTTTGGTAATATCTACCAACTAACTACCACTATCTATTCTTATGCCTCAAAGCGCGCTGGGTTTCTTTGTTTACCTGCTTTTCTTTCAGATCGCGCCTTTTGTCATACATCTTTTTTCCTTTTCCCATCCCCAGCTCTACTTTCGCGTAACTTCCCTTAAAATATATCTTTAAAGGCACAATAACGTAACCCTGCTGCGCACTTTTTGTGAAAAGCAAATGCAATTCTCTTTTGTGAAGCAGTAGTTTTCTCACCCTTAAAGGATCTTCCTCTTCTCTCGAAAATTTGTAAGGGCTTATATGAAGGTTATATACAAATAATTCCTCACCTTCAAACTTAGCGAAACTCCCTTTGAGATTCGCCTGGCCACCTCTTAAAGATTTTACCTCGTTCCCTTTAAGCTGTATCCCGGCCTCAAAAGTCTTCTCAATATGAAAATCCCTGAACGCCTGTTTATTAGTAACCGCTGTCTTTTCCTTATTCATAACCGTATCTTATTATATTAAAATAATTTACAATTTTCAACCCCAAAACTCTACCACCACTAACGCCCGAACAGCGACGATCTTCACCGATATAAATCAAATATCTATAATCAGTTACAAAAACTTAATAGAAAAAGCTGCCGTACCAAAAATAAGCCTTCTTTTAAATACTAGTAAATCCTACGCTTCTTCCAAAGGGAAAATCCGCCCGAACCTCATGAGGGTGGATTTCCCATTCGTACGCAAGTGTATTCCCGGGTACATTTTAATGGAGCTTGTTCCAATTAAAATTTACCCGGTAATACACGTAAAATGCCAAAGGCATTTTATACCAAAAATAAACCTTCTTTTAGATACTAATAAATCCTACGCTTCTTCCAAAGGGAAAATCCGCCCGAACCTCATGAGGGTGGAT
>CAYMTI010000031.1:0-6767 GCA_964393315.1 uncultured Planctomycetia bacterium | reverse complement strand
GAAAATCCGCCCGAACCTCATGAGGGTGGATTTCCCATTCGTACGCAAGTGTATTACCGGGTACATTTTAATAGAGCTTGTTCCAATTAAAATTTATCCGGTAATACACGTAAAATGTCAATGACATTTTATACCAAAAATAAACCTTCTTTTAGATACTAGTAAATCCTACGCTTCTTCCAAAGGGAAAATCCGCCCGAACCTCGTGAGGGTGGATTTCCCATTCGCACGCAAGTGTATTCCCGGGTACATTTTAATGGAGCTTGTTCCAATTAAAATTTACCCGGTAATACACGTAAAATGCCAAAGGCATTTTATACCAAAAATAAACCTTCTTTTAGATACTAATAAATCCTACGCTTCTTCCAAAGGGAAAATCCGCCCGAACCTCATGAGGGTGGATTTCCCATTCGCACGCAAGTGTATTACCGGGTACATTTTAATGGAGCTTGTTCCAATTAAAATGTACCCGGTAATACACGTAAAATGCCAAAGGCATTTTACACCAAAAATAAACCTTCTTTTTCTAAAAGAAGGCTTATTTTTGGTGCGGGCGAAGGGACTCGAACCCCCAAGGAGTTGCCTCCATATGGACCTGAACCATACGCGTCTGCCAGTTTCGCCACGCCCGCATTTATAATTTTTCAGGTAATTATACTATAAAAGGTACCCGCAGTCAATCAAGCTGTTTCCGGTAATATATACCCGGTATTTTTGACAAAAAATAACATATCAGGTATATTTTCATTATAGACGTTCTCATATAAGATATTTAAAAACACTAGGGGGAAAAATGAGTAAATTAGGCGATCTTTTAGGACTGCTAGGACTGATCATATTCCTGTATACCCTTGCCGCGAGATTTATCGGAGATACCAGCATTCTCGGTCTTTCTAATGTCCCATTCCTCGGTCAGGGATTTACAGCGGTAGGCACTTTTTCCGCCGCCGCTTGTATCCTTCTTCTGGCGGTCCTGGCAAAAATGAAAAGTATGGAAAAATAATTTGAGCCTTTACCGTAAAAAACCCCGATATTTTTTGTCGGGGTTTTTTACGGTATAACATGAATCCTGCTATTTTATATCGCCTCGTGCCCTGCCAGGGTTATATGACCTTTTGCCAGATCGTTTTTGAACTTACCGTCAAGTAAAGAATCTATCTCATCATTAGAGTTCTTGTACCAGGGATATTTTTCCAGAAAAGCTGATGTTGTATACGCGGGATGAACACATAATTCATTTATACCCTCTTTCATATTATCTATCATAAAACTTAAAATCGAGCTGTTAAGCCTCCCGGAATGATAATGCCCCCAGAAAAAGTCATTACATATGAGGCCCTTTTCCCTTATCTTTTGTTTCGCTCCGCGGACGAAGGCCTTCAATCCGGAATACCTGACCATATCTTTTAACCGTATATCTTTAAACAATACGCCCGCGGGCTCATCCGGGATCCGTATATAACGTATATTATGCTCAGCAGCCAATTCCATAACAACATCCAATATGGCGGGGAAAATATGAACATGTTCGTGACTATCCAAATGGGAAATTACAAGCCCTTCGCTTTTAACTTTTTCTATCTGAGAGGAAAATTCGTGTTTCACTTCAGTCATGTCGATGCTGCCCTTTAAATATTTCAGCAAAAGCGCCTGATAATCTTTTTCGAACCTCCCGTCCTCTAACAAGAAAGATGCCTTCCCGCAGGAAGAACACGGAAAAAAAGATCCCGTAATCGTTAAATGAACACCTACAGAGGTCTTCCCCATAACATGGAACATCTCGGAAGCTTGCTTGAAAGTATCCGCGCACGCTATTATACTCGCAGAGGTAATAACGTCCTGCTGCATGCCTCTTCTGACTGCTTTATTGATATCATCGCTTAATCCTGCGTCATCCGCGTTGATGATAAGTATTTTTTTCTTCAATTCTTCCAAGAATATAACCTCACTTTGAACATATCCAGGAACGTGGCCAGGATAACAGGCAAACGGGCTATATAAGATTTCCCCGCGGACCTGGATAAAAATATCAAAGGATACTGCCTGATCTTGTATCCGTGTTTTTTTGCGTGAATAAAGATCTCAACATCCACGAACGGACTTTTTGATATAAAGTTCATATCATCTATAACCTTTTTTTTAACTATTTTATATCCCGAATTTATGTCTTTCACTTTAAGACCGAATAATGTCCGTACGATAAAATTGTATACACCCGATATGATCTTACGGGTAATAGTATCGCCTTTTTTCACTTTGCTATATCCCGTAACAATATCATTATCCAGGATAAGAGGAACCGATGCTTTTATGTCCTCTATCCCGACGGGGAGATCCGAATCCATATATACTATTACTTCTTTTTGTGCATTCTTCAGTCCCTTGGCGAAAGCTCCTCCGAATTTTGTGTTTTTATCCATACGGAACAACTTAACCGCGGCGTTTTTTAACGATATGTTTTCTACTACCTCCGCGCTGTTATCTGTAGAAGCATCGTCAACTATGATGATCTCATAATTATCCGTTAATTCCCCGGCAATATCCTGAATGGCCCGTACCGTTCTTCGTATGTTAGCGCTTTCATTGTACATGGGCAGAACAAAAGAAAGACCAAGATCTTTTTTCATATAAATCTCCGGGATAAATATCTATTTATCCTCGTTAATATCATTCGTAACCAATACTTTTTTTCCCGAGCTCAGCAAAGGTTTCGACAATAACCCGGGTTTATTTTTATCCAGCTGTCTGTAATGTTTTTTCTTAATTATACCCCACACTCTTCCTTTTTGTGAAAAAAAGTCTATCATTTTCTGATAATTCTGAATGTCCGGGATATCAGTCCTTCCGGAATAAAACGCTATCCCTCTTCTCAGATCGGATTCACCGGCAATGGGTTCATAAGCCTCCGCCCATTCATCAGCCCACAGGCATAATTCCCTGCTTGACTCTTCTCTGGCTATTTCGGGAAGAACAAAAAGATCCAACGGGAAAGATAATATCATTATGGAAAAAATAAGTGACGCGAATAACGCCTTTCTTTTCTTTTTGAAATAAAATAAAAGAGAGAATAAAAGACACGCCGCGAAAACAGAGCTAGTAAGTAAAACACCATTAAGCGCGGCAGGATATTCGATCTTTATGAAAATATCCAGGCCTATTATCCCCGCCAGGGAGAACACCACAAGCGTGAAATATGATATAGCCGTTTTACGCGCAATATGCTTTTCTTCAGCGAAAGCAATGAACCTATCCCATAAACGCCCCGTTACGATAGCCATCACCGGCCACAGAGGAAAAATATAAGTCACAAGTTTAGTCCTGGAAATACTAAAAAAAACAAAAACAAGAAAAAACCACGCAGTCAAAAAACTTCGGTATCCTTTCACTTTTGAAACGGTGTGATGTTCTTTATAAAAAAACCATACGCCGACCGGTAAAAACAGGCTCCAGGGGAAAAATCCCCCGAAAATTACAGGTATGTAGTAAAAAGGGCTTGCCCCTATCTCATGTTCCGGGTGCGTAAACCTTGTGATATTATGGAAACCGAAAAACTCATCGATAAAGGCCGTGGAGTGAAGTTTTATGATAATAAAGTACCAGGGTAAACAGAGCAGAAGGAAAATTATAATCGCGGACGGCAACGGTATTTTAGTAATATCTCGCCATTGCCTTGTTGTTAACACATATATCAGGACTATCATCCCGGGAATAAAAAGCCCTATGGGGCCTTTTGTAAGAACGGCTAAAGCCGCGCATACCGCGGCCAGATAATATGGATACTTTTTTTGAGCGGACCATCCCCGTAAAAAGAAAAATAGACAGTATAATATGAATACCGAAAGCACCATATCAGTTACACAGGCCCTGGCAAGAACCATATACTGCACACTCGTAGCCGTGATCAAAGCGGATATCAGCCCTGTTCTTCTGGAAAATATAAAAGTACCCAGAAAATATATTCCGAAAACCCCGAGAATACCGAAAATAGCTGACGGGAAACGCGCCGAAAATTCATTTATACCGAACAGTTTATCACTTACCATGATAAGCCAGTAATAAAATACCGGTTTTTCAAATTGAGCTTCGCCGAAAATAGTAGGAGTTACCCAGTTATCATTCTGTATCATTTCCTTAGCGGTTTGAGCATAGAAAGTCTCATCCGGATCCGTAAGAGGTATATTACCCAGTCCGAATAAAAATAAGAACAACGTTACAACCAGAAGTATAACTATATCCGCAAAATACCGTTTCATACCATACTCCTCAATCTTTTAACCCTTTCTTCAACGGGTGGATGCGTGGAAAACAGGTTTGACAGAAACCCCCGCGAAAAAGGATTGACTATGAACAAATGTGCTGTCTGCGGCTGGACCTGGACCCTGGATCCCCGGGAATACCTTGAAAGATCCTCAAGCGCACGGGCTAAAGAATCCGGATCCTGTGATATCCTGGCCCCAAAAGCGTCAGCGGCATATTCTCTGGAACGCGATATAGCCATTTGTACAATAAGAGCCGCTAAAGGCCCCACGATGGATATGGCAATTAACGATATAAGGCTGCCTCCGTTTTCCCTGTCACGGGAAAATCCGCCCAATATCGCGCCCCATCTTGCCATATAAGCAAGCATCATTATCGCGCTTGCCAGCGTAGCCGTCACCGTCATGATCAAAGTATCTCTGTTTCTCACATGCCCTATCTCATGAGACAGTACAGCCCTCAATTCCAGCTTATCCAGAAGTTTCATCGCCCCTGACGTAACGCAAAGAACGGCATGTTCGGGATCCCTTCCGGTAGCGAACGCGTTGGGTACATCCAGCGAATTATAATATATTTTTGGGCAAGGAATACCCGCGTTACGGCTAAGCTCCAAAACCATATCGTATATCTCCGGGTATTCCGAAGGCGAAAGTTCCCGGGCCCTGTACATTGAAAGGACTATTTTATCGCTATACCAGTAACTGACACCGTTAAGGAGAATAGCAAAGATAAAAGCCACCATTGCGCCTCTGGGCCCGCCTATTACTCCGCCTATCAAGATAAGAAGGACTGCCATGAAGACCAGCAGCAATGTAGTTTTAATAAAATTCATACCTGCCTCCTACTAAAAATAAATAAAATGCAGCTGCGAATATCGTGTATTGATGTTTTTAACCTTAAAAAAAGTATATAGATTTATTTTTAGTATAAATCTTATATTTATATTCGCTATTAGTCAATACGTTTTTTATCTTTACGACAGGCCGCCGGCAAAAAACTCTTTTAATGTTAAGCACTTGACGTTCTGCTATTAATAATATATACTAGGTTCAAACATAATTTTTAATATAACCCTATTCGTTTAAATATGTTCGCATTTTTAAAAAAGAAAAAAGCCAAGCGATTCGGACAGATAGCCATAAGAAAAAAGCTTGCCACAGAGGAAGATGTGCGTGAAGCTTTGTATATACAGTCTGAATGTAAAAATAAACACCGCATAAATAAGGAAATAGGGGCTATACTCACGGAAAAAGGTGTTTTAACTCCGAAAGACGTTGAAAGTATATTGCAAGAACAAAAACCACGTCCGGGATTACTCGCCTGGTTTTTTGAGTTTTTTAATTTGAGCAGGTAATTTTTAAATTTTACCAAATCAAGGAGTGTGGAATGAAAAAATTAATAGCTTTAGTGGTTTTGGCCTGTTTCATTGTTCCTCAGGTAGCGTTTGGTGGAGCCTGGACTCTTCCGAAAAACAACATCTGGATGGAATATTATATGAAATGGGGATGGACTAACAAATATTTTGACGGTCACGGTAATCTGAAAAGACCGGCGGTAAATCCCAGAGGCTGGGGATGGAGCATGAGCCCTAAGGTAGAATACGGCTTAACCGACTGGTTAACTCTTCTAGGCGGAGTCGAATATAAGGAAAGCTGGTATAAAGAATATTCCAGACCCTTCAACTGGGGGCCGTATGTACGTAAAAATCACGGTCTGACCGAGGTGAATTTCGGAGCTAAGGCAAGGTTCTTAAAAAAGCCCGTTGTGGCCAGCGGTCAGATAAAAGCTTATATAAATACATTGCGCGGCTATGATATAAACAACCGTGAACCAGGGTTGAGCGACGGATGCGATTCAATCGAGATCAGAGGTATCATCGGCAGGAAATGGGACACTAAGGTACCATTTTACTTAGGTTTTGAATCCGGGTACAGATGGCGTAACCGCGATGTATGTAACGACATACCTGTATACGCAGAAGGCGGTTTCTGGCCTACAAAATGGCTTCTCATAAAATCGGAAATAGACTGTTATTTTTCTCATAATGGAACTGGGCATCTTAATAAAGATTACGCTATATGGCGTATAGGACCGGTAATTCAGCTCATGAACTTTCTTTACGGATCCAAAAAATCGGGACCCAGCGGACCTCCGGGCAGTTCCCCCGGTGACGACGTTACCAGAAAAGGACGAGCTTTTGATATAGGTGTTTTTTACGGAAACACTTTCTGGGGAAGAAATACCGGTGGAGAACAGGAAGTTATATTGAAGGTTTCAGCTCAATATTGATAACCAGTTTTATTCAAGCAAAAAAGGCAGGGTTAAATAACCCTGCCTTTTTTTATTCCCGAACATATTCTTATATCCGTTATCTGATCCAACTTTTTTATGATATCTCTCAAATCCAGTATGATAAAGACCGCTCCACCTCTGCGGGTTCAAGATAACTTATCAGAGGAGACTGTCAAGTTTTGTGTGTCTGAAGCACCGGTTTATTATATCTGGATAAC
>CAYMTI010000030.1:0-8444 GCA_964393315.1 uncultured Planctomycetia bacterium | reverse complement strand
TTACTGTTGATAGCTCTTCCGCTAAAAGCCGGAGCTGAACCTAATGTATTGAAGACGCTCGATGAACCTAAATCCGTGAGATTATATGAGCCCTTGACCCTTGATCTGGCGCTTCCTTACATAAAGGATAATCCCAATGACGTTAATAACGTAAAAGTGAAAGCGGTGATAGTGGCTCCGTCCGGCAAAAAGATGGATGCACCTCTTTTCTGCAAAGAAAATACCCCCGGCTCAGGATCCATATGGCGGCTAAGGTTCACTCCCACCGAAACGGGCAGATTCCAGTATTACATGATCATGGAAACCCCTAATGTAAGAAAAGAGACCGATTCTTCTCAGTTCATTGTTCTAAACAGCGCGAAAAAAGGTTTTTTACGCGGATCACCCAATAATCCTTACTATCTTGTTTTTGATTCGGGTGAACCTTATTTCGGTATAGGCCATAACATAGCCTGGGTAAATAATAATAGTCTTAAGATCTTTGAAAGATACATGGATCTTTTATCGAAAAACGGGGGAAATCTTTCACGTGTCTGGGTGTGTTCATGGTCTTTTCCCCTGGAGTGGGAAAAACTTGGAGAATACAATGAAGATGTTTGTGAGAAACTGGACGGTCTTTTAAAAATAGCCGAAGAAAAAGGGGTCTACATAATATTTACTCTGGATACATACGGTAGTCTTATGACAGAAGAAGGGGCCTGGCATGAGGACGATTGGGACAAAAATCCTTATAATAAAAAGAACGGAGGGCCGTGCGAAGAACCTGAAGATTTTTTCCGGAATAAAGAAGCGATATCTCACTATAAAAATAAACTGAGGTATATACTGGCGAGGTGGGGATACTCGCCGAATATCCTGGCGATCGAATTGTGGAACGAATATAACGCTCCTATCAGATGGGTTAAGGACGTTACTTCATATATCGGTAAAAACGATTGCCATAAGCATTTTATTACGACCAGTCATGGGTATCCCTGGGGGAAGGTTTTCGATGAGGAGTCCATATGGAATCTCAAGGGGATCTCTATGATAACCGATCATATATATGCCGTCAAAGATGCTAGCGGGGCAGATTCCGTCCTAAAACAGGTAACGAGGAATATCGCCTGTCTTTTCAAAAAACCGTTTATTATATCGGAATACGGCATTGACGCTTCGAAAAGCGATAAAGAGCTGGATCCCGCGGGCATAGGGACGTCTTTACATAACAGCATATGGCTGACGGCGCTTTCAAAATCTTTCGGTACTGCGATGAACTGGTGGTGGGATTCTTACATAAGGCCTAAAGATCTTTACAGCCATTACAGAAGTTTGTCTTTATTCTTGTCGGATGTTGATTGGAACTCTGATAAGATCGAATATGTTGATATCAGCCCGGTACATATCGCCGAGGAGGATAAGTATAAAAATGAATACAGATACGTCAGGATCCTGCCCGATAAAAAATGGGGCAAAGCAAAAACAGAGAACATAGTTATTTCAAATGAGGGGGAAATAACCGGTCTTTGCCGGCCCAACAAATATCTGCACGGCGAACAGAAAGAAGACATGCAGACACCCCATATTTTCAACGTGAATTATCCGGTTGACGGGGAGTTCATTATAAAAGTCGGTAAAGTAAGCCAGGGCGGACATCTTTATGCTTATCTCGACGGAAAGATGGTCAAGGCCCGCGGTTTTCCTTGCGGAAAGGGAGAGGGCCCATGGAAACGAAGTCTTTACAATAAAAAATACGATATTTATCAATGTATATATAACGAGGATTTTAAGATAAAAGTACCGGCAGGAGAACATGTCGTAAGATTGGAAAATAAAGGTATAGACTGGATATCTATTGAACGGATCACTTTGACTAACTACATGCCGGTAGATCTTGCCAATGTTCGATGCTTTGGATTGAAGGTGGGAGAGCAGATGATGTTATGGATACAGAACAAGGATTTTAACTGGGAGAATACTTCCTCAGGTCGGGGAGTTAATCCTGTGGATAACGCGTATTTTTTTATAAATGACATTGACGACGGCGAATACTTAATAGAGTGGTGGGATACTTTTAAGGGTGTTATTGTTTCTGAGAAAATATTGAGTTCGTCGGGCGGAAAACTTCGGGTTAAAATACCTTCACTTTTCAGGGACATTGCATGTAAAGTGAAAAAACACAAAAAGTATTGACATAAATAAAGATTTACTGTAAAATCACTGTTGAAAGCACAAAGTTGTGTATATGCAAAGAGGCGTTCTGTGAGAAGAGAAGCGCCTTTTTTTGTTCCGGGGCTACATAGTTAGTGTAGCATAATTGTTCAAAGTTTGAATAGATAGCGGGATAATGACGTCCTTATTGATCGCTTTAAGAAGTGGTTATAAGGGCGTTTTTTTTGATACCCGATTTAGTTTATTGTCTTTACCGCTAAAAGTGGTAAAATGTATTTTAAAAATGGTAAAAAGGAGAGCTGATATGAACGAAAAAACAAAAGAAACTTTCTTAACGGATCTTTACGGGGAAAATGTGTTCGGTTTGAAGAATATGCGAAATTATCTTTCGGAAAAGGCGTACAAAAGTCTTTTAGCAACTATAAAGGAAGGTAAGAGTATCGACCCTTCCATAGCGGACGAGGTAGCGGACGCTATGAAGACCTGGGCGGTAGCTAAGGGGGCAACACATTTCACTCACTGGTTCCAGCCGTTGACCGGAGCTACGGCTGAGAAACACGATTCTTTTATCGAACCGGATAACGAGGGAGGAGTGCTTTTAAAGTTTTCCGGGAAAGAACTTATCAAGGGGGAACCGGACGCTTCCAGTTTTCCTTCGGGAGGGTTAAGGGCGACTTTTGAGGCCAGGGGATATACAGCGTGGGATCCCACTTCGCCGGCTTTTATAAAGGAAGGGGAATATGGATCAACATTATGTATACCTACGGCTTTTTATTCTTATACGGGCGAAGCTCTTGATAAAAAAACACCTTTATTAAGGTCGGTAGCCGCTCTTTCTAAGCAAATAGGCCGTCTGGCAGAACTTTTTGGAATAGATTCAAAGGACAAAAGGTCTTATGCTACGCTCGGACCTGAACAGGAATATTTTCTTATCGACGCGGAGTATTATCCGCAGAGATTAGATCTTATTCAGACCGGAAGGACCCTTTTCGGCTCAGCGCCTTCAAAACATCAGCAGATGGATGATCATTATTTTGGAGCTATTAAGACAAGGGTCATGAATTTTATGGATGATCTTGACCGGGAATTGTGGAAACTCGGCATACCTTCAAAAACAAGGCATAATGAAGTATGCCCGGCTCAATTTGAGATGGCTCCGGTATTTGAAGAGCAGAACCTTTCCATCGATCATAATATGATAGCTATGGAAACTCTTAAGAAAGAAGCGGACAGGCACGGGTTCGTATGTCTTCTTCATGAAAAACCTTTTGCCGGAGTTAACGGTTCAGGCAAACATAATAATTGGTCCGTGGTGGGGCCGGACGGGAAAAACTGGCTTTCTCCCGGGGATAATCCGCATGAGAACGCTAAGTTCCTTACGATGATATGCGCGCTCATGAAAGCGATAGATACATATGCCGGGATGTTAAGATCTTCTGTGGCGACGGCCGGGAATGATCACAGGCTGGGGGCAAATGAAGCTCCGCCCGCGATACTTTCCATATTTCTAGGGGATCAGCTTTATGATATAATAGAGCAAATAGAGAAAGGCGGGGCCAAAAGTTCAAAAAAATCAGACATTATGGAGCTTGGAGTAGATTCCCTGCCGCCTCTTCCAAAAGATGTGACCGACAGGAACAGGACAAGCCCGTTCGCTTTTACCGGGAATAAATTCGAATTTCGCGCGCCGGGCTCTAACCAGAACTGCGCGGGACCGAACATCGTTTTGAATACGATCGTTGCGGACTCGGTGAAAGATATCTGCGATCAGCTGGAAGCTGATGTCAAAGAAGGGAAAGATTTTAATGAAGCTCTTCAGGTTGTTTTGCAGGATATAGTGAAGAAGCATAAAAGGATACTTTTTAACGGGGACAATTATACGCAGGCCTGGGATGATGAGGCAAAGAAAAGAGGGCTGCCTAATATGAAAAATACAGAAGAAGCTCTTCAGGCAACCAGAGATCCCAAGGTCATCGAGATGTTCAACACGCATAAGGTATTATCTCCTCAGGAGCTGGAATCAAGGTTCAATATTTATGAAGAGCAGTATGAACAAACGATCTCGATAGAGGCAAACGTAGCCCTTAAAATGGCAAGGACAATGATCGTTCCTGTTGCGCTGGAATACCAGAGCGCTCTCGCGGAGACGATAGAGGACATGAAAGAGTGCGGCTGTGCTTCGGGAGGCGCCTTGGATCTGTTAAAAGACGTATCAGGAGAAACCGAAAAGATGTTTAAAAGCATAAAGAAACTTGAAACTGTTATTGAAAAAGGGAAAGCTTCGGAGAAAATAGACGGTATGAATGAGTTGAGGAAGTCAGTTGACAGGCTGGAGGAACTTCTTCCTGATGATATCTGGCCGCTTCCGACTTACGCGGAAATGTTGTTTATGTGATCACCGAATATATACCGGTAGGATAAAAGGCAACATCCCTTCAGCATGTGTACGGCAGGTAACTTGAAGTGATAAAAAAAGGAAGAGAAAGATGTCTAAATCATCGGAAAGAGAGTATTTATCTACACTTAATAAGATAAGCCATGCTATAACTTCAGATCTCTATCTTAAGGATATCTTGAAGCTTATTGTAAACCTTACGGCAGGTGTTATGGAGGCCAAGATATGCTCTTTGTGGCTGCTGAACGAGACAGATAATACTTTGCGTATAAGAGCTACTCAGGCAATGAGTCAGGAATATCTCAGAGATCGAGTCATAAAGGTAGGAGAGGGCATAGTCGGGCTTGTCGCATTGGACCGGGAGCCGGTCGTTATCGAGGACGTGCGGTCTGATGAAAGATATAAGGAAAAAGAACTAGCGAAAAAAGAGAAGCTGGTATCAATGTTAAGTGTCCCGATGGTGGTCAAGGATAATGTTATAGGTGTTATAAACGTATATACCGTTACAAAACATGAATTCAGCCAGAGTGATATAGACATGCTGACCGCAGTAGCTAATCAGGCGGCTGTGGCCATAGAGAATACGGAACTTATAGTCAAAACTAAGGTAATTCAGGAAGAGCTTGAGACACGTAAGAAAGTCGAGAAAGCAAAAGGTATCATCATGAATAAGCATAATTTATCAGAGAATGACGCTTTTAAGCTTTTGAGGAAATCGAGTATGGATAAAAGGGTATCGATGAAGGACATAGCGGAGGCTATAATCCTTTCGGATGAAATAAGCGGGATATAGCCAACGGACGGCGGAGGATAATAGAAAAATAATATAGTAAAGAACAAAAATTCATACAAGGCAAAGAAGCCTTTAGTTCACGATGACGGGAAAATAGTTATTTGATCTAAGGTAGATGTACCGAGGGCTTTTTTAATTTATACAGGGGACATAATATGGACTTTGAAACTTTTATTAAAAGACTGGAACCTAAACTTAAGGCTATATCACACAAAGTTAATATCAGATATACTTTTTGTGATGAAGATGATTTTCTTCAGGAAGCGAGGCTGTTCCTCTGGCAGGGATATTCCCGGGGAGAGGTCCAGGATAAAACAGATAGTTATGTTCTCCAGAGTGTATATTATTTCCTCAGGAATTATATAAGGAAAAGTTGTAAAAGTGTCGACCAGGCCAGTGTAAGTATGAATTATGAGATAGATGATAAAGGGACGGAACTGGGAGAGACCATGTCTGCCGGGACTACCGGGATAGATGATTCCGTGGAGATTTTCATGCTGCTGGACCGTACAGAAGAAAAATTCAATGACAGGGAAAAAAAGGTATTCTATTATAAGATCGAAGGATATACCACCAGGGAGATAGGTTCTAAACTGGGAGTTTCTCACGTTATGGTGGTAAAGATCGAAAAAAGCATAAGGGTTAAATGCGGATTTATAAGGGAAGAGATATTTTTCTGATCGAGGGTTACCAAAATCGAAGTAGATTTACTTGTATAGTTGATGGCGGCAGTTGAGAGAGCGCCACATTGATGTGACAGAATAGATTAAAGATGGATGACACGGGTGTCTAATAACTCCGGAGGAGGAGTGTTAGGCGCCCTTTTTTTGTGTGTGTATCCCGGGACACTAAAAAAAAGATAAAAGGAAGGAGGGTAGATATGAAAAAGATGGAAATAAGTTTGAAAGAAAAGCATGTAAAAGGATTGTTCAAGGTTTTAGGGGGAAATGGCGTCAAAGAGGCCGTAATTAACCTTATTTCAGGGTCGAAAGACCAGAGGAACGTATTTACCTCCGGCAGTATAGTTAAGACGGCGAGTGTTGAGTTTTATTTACCCGATATATCTATGGAGAAAATGAGAAAAAGTATAGTTGATTTTTCTCAGGAACAAGAAGAAAATTGTATTGTCGAGATATTAACTCTGGAAGAAGAAGTAAATTTTTCAAAAAAAGGGTATAATACAAAAAGGAGGGGGGCGTCATGTTTATAATGAAAAAAATTAATGTGTTTTTGTTGTTCATTACGGTGTTAACTTTTGCTCTGTTCGCGGCTCCTAAGGTTTCTTTCGCTATTTATGACGATGCCGAATGGCTTCCTCAAAAAGAAGAGTGGATGCCTGAAGTGGGGGGTAATGTCGCTTTCATGACAAAATATGTATGGAGGGGATGGCTTCTGGACGAGGAACCGGTCATGCAGTTCGACACATCACTGTCCAAGTGGGGATTTACTCTGGATGTTTGGGGTAATTACAGTTTGAATAACGATAAAAGCAAGAATTTCGGAAGGTACGAAGAGCTTACGGAACTGGATTACACGATAAGCTATGATTTCACGATAGGAGAAATGGGAGAAAAACTAGGGGTGGAAACTCCCGAGATACTTGATCCTTTCGGGATATCAGCCGGGTATATTTTTTATACATTTCCGAATCTGGATTTCAATGAAAAAGGTTCCTATACCCAAGAGGTATTTCTTGGATGTTCCTATGATATGTTTTTACAGCCGTTTTTTAAGTGGTACTGGGATGTAGAAGCTGCAAGAGGGTCTTATCTTCAGTTCGGGGGCGGCCATACTTTTGACTTGGGAGGAGGAGTAAACGCTTCTCTGGGGCTCGCTTTCGGGTATAACTATCAACAGTGGACAGATGAGTCAGGATGGAGCGATATGCTTTTGACCGCGGATGTATCCATCCCCGTTTTCAAATATTTCACGGTTACTCCCAGCGTGGCTTATTCAGTTATACTGGACAGGGATACTTTTAATGATTCCCAGGAAAATGAATTTTATGGAGGAATAACTTTCGCGTTCTCGTATTAATAAAAGGGGAGCTTCCTCGAACAATAAAAGGAAGGAGGGAGAAATGAAGATGCTTAAAAAAATATTGAAGTTTTTACCCGCGATGTTGATAGCATCTACGGCGTTATGCTGGGGAGACGAGCCTACGGCTGCCTCTAACGCTACAGCGATAGATACCGTATGGATGCTTTTGGCGGCTTTTCTGGTATTCTTTATGCAGGCGGGTTTTGCTATGGTGGAAACAGGATTTACCAGGGCGAAGAACGCGTGTAACATAATGATGAAAAACCTGATGGATTTTTCAGTGGGATCACTGGCGTTTTTTGCCGTAGGCTTCGGCATCATGTTCGGGTCCAGTGCTTTCGGATTATTCGGTACGAGCGGTTTTTTCCTTAGTACGGGTGACCCTTCGACAAGTGAAGGATTATGGCAGCTCGCGTTCTGGATGTTTCAGGTTGTTTTCGCTGCAACCGCGGCAACGATCGTTTCCGGAGCCATGGCCGAAAGAACAAAATTCAGCGCGTATCTTGCATACAGCGTTTTCATTACAGCTATTTTATATCCTGTGGTAGGACACTGGATATGGGGCGGCGGGTGGTTGTCATCCATGGGCATGATCGATTTTGCCGGTAGTACGGTAGTTCATTCTACAGGCGGATGGGCCGCGTTAGCGGGAGCTATTCTTCTTGGGCCGCGATTGGGTAAATACAACAAGAATGGATCTTCCAATGCTATCCCTGGACATAACATACCGCTGGCGGCTTTAGGTGTGTTTATTTTATGGTTTGGATGGTTCGGATTTAACGCGGGAAGTACTACGTCAGGAACGGATTTAAGTATAGCGACGATAGCTGTTACAACTAATCTTGCGGCAGCCGCCGGTGCGGTGACCGCAATGATAACGGTCTGGATGAAATACGGCAAGCCGGACATCAGCATGAGCCTCAACGGTGCTCTGGCCGGGCTTGTAGCTGTTACGGCTCCGTGCGCTAATATTTCACCGGTGAGTGCTATTATAATAGGTGCGGTAGTGGGTCTCTTGGTAGTGTATAGCGTAGATATTATAGATAAGAAAATAAACTAAAATGA
>CAYMTI010000029.1:0-8563 GCA_964393315.1 uncultured Planctomycetia bacterium | reverse complement strand
ATCCTAGAAAATATTATGAAATTATAGAAATATTAGAAGAAAATAATTATAGATATATAATGTATAAAACTAGTAGCTATACAGAAGAGAATCAAAGTTTTAGAGTTATTTTAGAATTAGATGACTATTATCATAAAGATGATATATCTCTATTAAGAGACTATTTAGAATATAGATTCGAATTTTCTAGCACTACATTAGATAGAAGTAGTTTTGATATAGGTAGAAAATATGTTTTACCATATAATAATGCAGATATTGATTATAATATAAATGGAAATTATTATGGAATTTTTAATGATAATGATAGAGATATAATTAAGAGGCCTAAACATATTGGAGAATTAAAAAGCCTAGTAGAGAGAAAATTAGAAGCTGAAAGAGAAATAAAAGATAAAATTAGTAATAATTCATATGATGCAAGTAATAATAGTAAGGTATTATATTATTTAAATACAAGTTTCTTAAAGCAGAAGGGAAATGGAGATAGTAATTATAGTCTATTTGTAGCATTATCTATATGTTATAATGCAAATGATGAAGCGACTATGGAAAAAGTAAAGCAGAAAGCATTAGATGAAGGATTGACACATAAAGAAATAAATAATAAATTAAAATGTATTAGAAAATATTAAAATATTCTTGATATACATAATAAAATAAAATATCGAAACATAAAACAAACATATAAAATAAAAATTAACATTCATTGAAGAAAAAAATACTGTTATCCTTTTTGATAAAAAAAATTGAAAAGCCAGCAGGAAAAGTATTGACAATACAATATCAATAACTGTATTCCGGGTCTTTATAGTAGCGTACCTTTTTGCCTTTTCTCGGGATATCCTGTCCATTCCCCCTTCCCTCCTTGATATCTTGCCATAAATATAAAACAGCAGGGAACGCTGTAACGCGTTCCCTGCTCAAAGACCAAAACTAATAAAAATAATCTTTTTTCCGCCGGCCTGTATAGAACTATTTAGAGACCGTCTTTTTCTTAACCTTTTTTCCCATCGTTTTCTTTTTAGCCGTCTTAGCTTTTTTGTCTATGGCCTTAAGTTTCTTCTGCATTTTTTTACCCTGGGAATCGATCTTTGACAGTTCTTTTTTGAACTTCTCCAGAACCTTCTGTTCCAGATCCCCTTTTTCAAGATGAGCCGCTACGTATTTACCGATATCATAATACAGTTTTTCTTTCTGAAGGTTCTTCATCTGAATTTCAAGATGGGTCTGTACTTTCTGGTAAAGCTTTGAAATGTCTTTTTCCGCGACTTTTACGGCCTTGGCCAATTGATCTCCCGTTTTCTTTAAAACAGGCTGGTACTTAGTTACTAATCCGTCAATATCCGTTTTTTTAGCCATATCTAACTCCTTTTTTTTATTGAATATCTTTTTCATTACTATTCCGTGCGTGACATATCCCTCTTTCCGAGGACTCAATAAAGGATATAAGATGCTCGATCTCCACGGAGGAGAAAGATTCCTTCAGTTCCCTAATACTATCATCTTTAAGCCTATCGGACAAATACAATATCCTGTACGCTTCCCGTATTTCTTTTATAGTTTCCCTGGAAAAACCGGCACGTCTCATCCCCACAAGATTAAGCCCCCTTACCACAGACGGCCCCCTTACCATCATATAAGGCGGAACATCCTTATTAACCCCGGAGAAACCTCCTATCATTGCCAATTTACCTATCCGGCAAAATTGATGTATAACAACATTACCCGACATAAAAACTCTGTCCTCAACTTCCACATGACCCGCCAATAAAGCGCCGGTCGCAAGGATAACATTATCATGGATACGGCAATTGTGACCTACATGAGCCTGTACCATTAAATAATAATCATCCCCGATAACGGTGGAAGAACCGGGTTTTGTCCCCCTGTGAACGGTTACATATTCACGTATAGTATTATTTTTACCTATTTTAGTGAAAGTTTCCTCGCCGTTATAAGCAAGATCCTGGGGCTCGTTACCGATCACAGCTCCGGGATGAATAACCGTACCTTCTCCGATCTCGGTCCCTTTGAAAATATAAGCACCTGCCATTATCTTTACCCCGGCATCAATACTGACATTGCCCTCTATTATCACGTTGGGCCCGATCTCAACGGAAGGATCGATCCGGGCCTCTTTTGAAATGATCGCAGAACTATGCGCCTTCATCCTAATATTATCCCTTCTTTTTATGTTTTTGTAATTTATCCACAAGATCATTAATAACATCCGCGATAGGACTAAGATCATGATCTTTATTTATCTGTAACCGGACCCCGTAATCTCCTTCATCGATCTTTTTAATATCTTCTTCAAGCCTTTCCAGCGGAGATACGAATTTATATGACAGAACAACGGCCCAGGTCAACAGTACGATAAATACTACAGGCAGGCCTATCATCAATATAATATTGATCTTATCTATAACCGGCATAAGATCTCTCGCGATAACATCAGGCAGAGCCATCTGGTCAGCTAGAACGGTAAAAATAAAATAATAAAGGCACCCCCCCACGAAGAGTGTAGGTATCACCATAGACAGGATAAGTATGAGCAAGTAACGGGACTGTAAAGATCTGTTTAAATACTTAATGGCTCTCCTCCTTTAAAATATCTCAGGGAAAAAGCTTTTCGCTTTTGCCACTAACCGTAAAATGTTTTCCATCAGTATATTTATAAAAGGAATCTTTTGGTGCCAAATCCCGGCCCCGTTTTTCTCTCCTTCTGAATCGGAACTATTTCCGGTAGACTGTGAGGATAAAAAACCTATTTCAAAATCAGTAAAATAAGCCTCCGCTAAAGTCCCCGTACTATCCGCATCAGTCATAAAGGATATACCTTCTATGTCCATATTAAGCTCTTTCCCGAAAAGAGCCTTAAAATCCTTTTTAATATCCCTGTATTCATGCTTCCATTCCTCGGACGGACCGCACTCTAGAACCACTATTTTTACGTTATCCGTATAAGGA
The DNA here is from genome assembly GCA_964393315.1 of uncultured Planctomycetia bacterium. Taxonomy (GTDB): domain Bacteria; phylum Omnitrophota; class Gorgyraeia; order Tantalellales; family Tantalellaceae; genus CAYMTI01. The sequence continues at coordinate 5,590 of CAYMTI010000029.1, read as the reverse complement.
CTGTTCGATATCTCACCAACAGGTATATTTTCAGTCCAGACATATTGTATGGCCTTGGCATTTAAAAAGAACCTCGCATGGAAAACCACATATACCTGAGCGGCAAAATCAAACTCGGCCTTTTTATTTAGAACCTCTTTTAATTTCCTTTTGGGAAACCTAGTAACTTTCCAGTCCCAGCTTACATAAGGATCATTTTCAGAAGAAAACTGCCTTCTATAGTATAACGTGGAAGCGGAATCATTGCTAACCGCTTTCACACAATTTTTCCCATCCTTTTTATACAAAGTATAATCTGTTCTTTTGCTGGCAAGGTTTTTTTCCTGCCACTCATTGAGCTCGCTCGGCGATGCGAACGGAAAACTTACCATTACCTTAGCATCAGCCTCTTGAGATGGCTTTTTAAAACCCATTCCGCTATCTGTATCTGTATTACTCAGGATAAAAAGAACTATTCCGGCAGCGGCTGTAAGTATACCAAGTAAAATAACCACACACAGTCGCTTCATAATACTTCCTTATTGGATAATTTAAATCTCTATTTTGTCCGCCCATTCATTAACAACAGGGATCTTCCATTTTTTTCCCATTAATGCCTGGATTATACCTATGATCGAAAGAATACCACAGATCAGCATTCCCAGTACGTAGATTATACTACCCAACACCGGTATTATACCTATTATAGCAACGGCCATCTCTACAATAAAAAGTACGAGCCCCTGCTTAGCGTGAAACCTGACAAACTCGTTATCTTTTTTCATAAGAACAGGTATCAGACACAATATCCATAAATAGGAAAGTATTGCGTACATATTATCATTAGCCGCACTAGATACCTTTTTTTCGTTATCTGCGTCCACGACAACCCCCTTTTATTTAAGTTTAACGATAACTTATATTTTAATGTAATTATCATTAAAGTCAACATTATTAGCCTAAAAAAAAAGCCCCGTCCCGCTAAAGCGGGACGGGGCTTTTTCAAATGTTTCATATACTTAGAAGCTAAGTTTTACAGTACCAACCACATCGGTCGCGGGATCGTTATCCGCGAAACTCGCGAAGTGATTTCCCGGATAGAACATAGCAGTTAAAAGACCGAAAGATACATCTTCCGTATAATCCCATATAATCTGGAGATCAACTTCCTGGCCTATATGCTTGTTAGTGTTTTCAGCTACTCCGCCGCCAACATTTTCCTGGTAGATCTTGTCCAGCCAGAAATTCGCGTATTTAGCTTTCACTGTAATATCATCTGTAGGTTCAAGCACTATCTTACCGATGATCTGGTGCTGATTAGTGAAAGAAGGCGAACTTGCCTGTGTCGTGGCATAAAAAACATTCTGGAATTCCCTGATCGCGGTATCAAATTTACCCCTGAACATAGGATCCCATCCTGTCCAATCACTGTTAGTTCCGGGATTAGCCGGGTTTTTCTCACCTGAATAAAGGATGTATTCAACGGCAAGAACAGGTCTCCAAGCAAAATCATCCTGGAACACGCGGCATTCAAGTTCAGCGTCGATCGCCCATGCATGCCTGTCTCTTTCAGCGTCCTGGCTATTAACACCAATGTATCTCCCCATTTGTACAGCACCTTCAAGAGCTACCGTCCAGTCTTCGATAGGATCAAAACTTCCGCGGGCACCTATGGTATGAACTGAATTGTCAATATGTCCGTTCACGCTTGTCCAGCTGTTACCTACACCCGCACCCGGGTTCCTGGACTGTTTGAGCCAGTAATAAGCTTCGGCTTCCGCATTGTACTGGTCGAACACATAACCAACGTTAACACCGACAAGATCCATATCATCATCACTTCTCATCGCATTCTCGGATATCTTGGAGGATACAAGATCTATCGTCCAAGGATCATAATCCAGAGTAGCTCTGACCGCGTCAAATGAAGTTATCTCACTGTATTCCGGGGCGTAAAGATTCTGACCCGGATCCTGGATATTGCGCCCCACTATGAAACCTCTACCGAACCAGAGATCCTGGCGACCGATACGAAGTGTAAGCGGAGAATACAGGAATTCCTTCAATTCGATGTAAGCAAGGTCAATATCAACAGCATAGGAATCGTTGTTCTGGTTAGCGTTGTGAGCTCTGGCTGTACCAACGGCTCCGTTGTAGTTAGGCATTATTGTCTCAGCACCTGATGTGTAGTTATTATCGCCCCATACTCTCTGGTTGACAAGACGTATCACCGCTCCCACATTGTCAGTCAGATCAGCATCTACCTGAACCGCGACCGCGCTCTGAGCGAAAGTGGCCCAATTAGTTGACTGGGTACCGTTATTCGCTTCCGCGTTGCCGTGTTCAAGATTGTAATTCTCTCTCGCGAAACCGCGGATCGTTATATCACCGCTAATCTTAACACTCTGTGTCTCCGCGTAAGCCGTTGCTGTAAGAGCGAACGCTATCGCCACAACACATAAAACTTTTAAAACTTTCATTTTACCTCCTAGTAAAATAAATATTTATCGCTATAATTGCTAGCTTAATGGAAGGATATTCACTGCCCCTTCCAAATTATGCTTATATAAGTATCGCTTTAATTAGCAGTTCCTGGCATGATCTTTAAAATTTTATTTCCTCCCCCCTTTCTTTGCCGGATTGGAATCTGCCTCAGCGGTACGTTCTTATACTTCATACTATTTGCATTTTTGTTTGAAGTATACCATCTATATTTATTATGTCAAGGTGTTTGGCATCAATTTTTGCATGTTAAGATAATAAAAATCCTTAATTGCTTTTGTACTCTCTACAAATTTCATGAGACTTTTTTTACCAGATCCAATGAATTTTTCAATACCATGTCCTTAAAACCTTCCGGGGCATCGATGTCGTTAAAAAGAGCCTGTATCTTCTTTTCGGTCAAAAGATCATCCGGCGAATGCGCGTCCGTATTAACGACAAGTGAAGCCTCTTTCAACCTGGCTATGTCAAATACATGCTTGTTAGTATTTGAATGTCCTTTTCTGGTAGTCAGCTCAAGATATACCCCTCTTTCTGAAGCTAAAGAAACGGTCTCCGCGTCGATATATCCCGGATGCGCCAGAATATCTACCCCGGCAAGAACAGCTGCCCTGTTAGTCCCTTCCAGAACAGGTTCAACCGGAGATTCCCCGTGAGCAACTACTATTTTCGCTCCGGAATTTCTGGCGTACATTGTCAGATCCTTAAAAACATCCAGAGGAACATGCGTTATTTCTACTCCCGGTATGACTTTTATGTCCCAGTGCTTATTAAGAACTGCTGAGACCTTTACTATACCCGGAAGAACTATGTCAATATTAGAATGGTCGACATGATCAGTGATCGCTATAGCTTTGTATCCGGCAACGGCCGCCCTTCTCACAAGTTCGCTGGCGATAAGACAACCGTCACTTAAAAACGTGTGTGTATGAAGATCTATCATTTCCATCTCCTGACTGCCCGCGAGAACGGGCAGGACATATTTTCTTTTCAAATATTAAGACCGCTCTTTTAGCAGAGTTTATCATGGATCCGGAGCAAAAACAACAGATAAGGAAAAAGCTGATAACTCATCAATACCAGAAAACCAACACCTCCGGCTACCCCCTGATATCTTCCAGCCACGAGTTAAACAATTTAGTAAACCTAGCTAGCGTTATTTTTTCTCTGAGGCCGTATTTTTCCATCCTGTCATGATAAAACATTTGATGTTCCTCCAAGCTTTTACAGCTGACTCCATTACCCGCTTTGACCGCCAAAACCGTATCGGAAAACCCGTCCCACTCATTGCCCGTAAAACCCATTTTCTTAAGGCCTTTGTCCCAGGTAACATCCAATAATACCCAGTACCCGTCAATACAAACCTCACATGCCGCGTTATTTGATAAAGGATGAGTTTCAGCCATGGCCTTTATCTCCTCCGGGAGATCAAGGCCCGCCTCACACCACCTGAACTCATACGTAAAGTATTTAACACCGTATCCTTTTAAACTGAATAATTCTCCTAAAAGATAATGTTTGGACAGGCAGAATCCTTTTCCCGCATCCAGGATTTCCGCCGGAGAAATATTCATATCAAAATGGCCGGCACAGATATGATATTGAATATCCCTCACCATAGAAAATATTTTTCGCCTCGCCTCGGTCTCCGTCAGAGATGAGGTCCAATCCGTTAAAACTTTTTCGAGAACATCAGGCATAACGGCTCTCCTGATCCGATATCTTCTGTTCTTTCGACTCCTCCCACAGAAAGACCTTATCGTTCTTTCTTACCCTGAAAGGGACTTTTATAGCTACAAGCGTTCCTTTCTCGGCTTTTTCCACAGGATCATGCTCTATCTGCATCTGTTCAACTATAAAAAATTCCGCCGGGGTCTTTTGGCCGTAAAATAATATTTTCTGTCCTTTTTGAAGCCCGGCCGTACGCAATATCAACTCACAAACACCTATCTTACCATAATACTTTTTCACTTCTCCTAAATATGTTTTCTCATATTCCCTCGTTATTTCGCCTCCCATTTCACCGGGTGAACCGAAATAGAACCCGGAGTCAAATCCCCGGTTAAAAGAATAACGAAGCTTATCTGACAGCTCCTTTTTTCTCCCGCCGGTCAATTCGCCCCGGAAATACTCGTCTATGGCCGTACGGTACACTCCTGTCACCACCTTCACATATTCCGGCGGCCGCATACGCCCTTCTATTTTAAAAGCATCTATACCGGCCTCTATAAGCTTATCGATAAATCCTACGGTACAAAGGTCTCTGGGACTGAGAAGATAATCCTTCCCTATAACATACTCGCTTTCACCATCCGTATCCTTTATATAGTACTCCCTGCGGCACGGCTGCAAACACTGTCCCCTGTTAGCGGATCTATTGAATGTATGCAGAGAAAGAAAACATCTACCGGAAATACTGACGCACATCGCTCCGTGTATAAATACCTCCAGACCGCAATCTATCCTTTTTTCCTTAAGTTTTGTTTTTATTCCGGAAATATTTTTGAGATCAAGTTCCCTTGCCATAACCGCCCTTCTAACGCCCATATCCGCGTATATTCCTAGCGCCCTGAAATTTGAAACTCCCGCCTGTGTCGAAAGGTGTATTTCCAGTCCCATCTTTCTAGCCAAAGAAAGGACCGAGAGGTCCCAGAGGATCACGGCATCAACATCAGCTTCCCGGGCCTTCTCGAGTATGGAGAGGACCTTATCCATCTCATTGTCGTAAACTATGACATTGAGCGCCAAATACCCTTTCTTCCCTGAACCATGCAAACCCGCCATTATCTTCTTCATTTCCAGAAGATCGAAATTTTTAGCGGAATGTCGCATATTGATCCCTTTTATTCCGAAATATACACTGTCCGCTCCCGCTTCTATGGCAGTATTTAAAGAAGCCCAGTCACCGGCGGGAACAACTAATTCAGGTTTAGAGAAAGTATTCATAGGTATACAGGTAAAAGATCATTCATTTTTTTCGCCGCGGGGTTCATCCTGTCTTTTCTTAGCCTTATTCACAAGAAAAGTCTTTTGCCCGCATATCCTGTCATTGGCAAATATTCTGAATTCATATTTACCCGGATGAGAAAATTTTAAAGCCGCAAGATTA
>CAYMTI010000028.1:0-8600 GCA_964393315.1 uncultured Planctomycetia bacterium | reverse complement strand
TAGTTATCCCTTTTCTTTTATCCCCCCTCAGACACACTCAATTATACACTCCCTGGTGAAAGGGAGTGCGCCCGGATCTCCCGTCGAGGCCGATGTCAGAGAGCTTATGGTCAGCGGATTAAAAAGCGAGGTCATGGGTCTCCGTTCTGTTTGTGCCATGGCTCTTTTCGGAACTCTCGAGGGGTATGGATCACCCCCTTTTTTATCGGAAAAGATCATATACGATGTAATCTCCGGATTGGGAGAAAGCGAAGAACGTACGAGGGACAATATGGCCCGGATACTGAAAATATGTTTGCGTGATATGGCTGACAGGGGAGCGGTCTTGAGTTGGAAAGATATTCTCCGTTACTACGAAGCGTACCTAGAGACATACCTTAGTGCTGAGGCTGAACTTCCTGAGCCCGAGGCTTCCGCGCGTATTTCCCTCCTTCTGAATTCCAAATGGAGTCTGGGGGAAAATATACCGGCATTCGATGCCCGTTTTATATGGGATAATGTAAGGGGACAGAAAGGGAACTTTTCGACCGGTATCATGCTTAATATATTGCGGACATTCGCGTTGAAAGGATCGGTGGAGGCGCAGGGATATCTTGAGGACGGGGTGAAAGGTATTGTGCGTTCCCGGGAAGCCATTCGAGGGGATAAAAAACCGGAACTGTCGATATTCGAAGAGCAGATGATAAACGCTGTGGCCGGGAGTTTTAGATTGAACAGTCTGTTCCCGATATTGACCGGTAGCAAGTTTCCCTATGAGACCAGAGATAGAGTGCTGATAACTCTTGCAAAAAAAGGTTATGTTGATACCGCATATTCTTTTCTTCCCGAAAAAGGATTGGTAAATAAAAGACTTGATGTGATAAAGGAGGCCTTTGATAAGTTCGGAGTGGTACCGGCCAAAGTCCTTGTGCATAAGATATTGACAGGGAAGACTACTATAGAAGATCTCGTAAAAGCCCGGCCAATATTGGATTCTATAATATCTAAAAATGATCATCGCAAGCTTATACGGGAGCTTATCAAAGATAAGGATAAGATGCTTTTGTACTATCTCTTTTATCATCCTGAGTTTTCTTACCCGGGTACCGAACCTATAAGTTACGAACGTTTTGAGCGGCTTATCCAGGCGGCGGATAAGGCTCTCGTTCATGAGAGTCCAGGAATAGTAACTGAAAAACTCAAGGAAGGATTGATACGATCGGGGCTTAAGGACTCGGACGCTGAATACATATGCTCATCTCTTCTTTCGGGCGGGGCGCCGCTGCGCCCCGATTCGGTATATATAGATGACAAAGGGGATTTTATCCCTCAGAAGGTGGATGTGTTATCGGCTTTCGATATTAGCGGGGCGTCTTCCCAGGCGATAAAGAGTTTCATATCGGCTCGGGATAATATTATAACTGTACTACGCATTCACGATCTTTCATTACGTCTGAAAAAGGGGATCAAGAAGAGGGCAAGGAAAGATCTTTTTTTAAAAGGTGAACTTAAGAAGGAATATGATGTGGTTATAGGCAGGGTCGCTCTCGGGGCGGATATGAAGAGTATTCTAGAAGATCTTATAAAGCTCAACGATCGGGTGTTTCCCCCGGAAGGTAGGAAAAGGGGGATAAACGAGATAATGACCGGGGCCTTGAACAAGCAGATAGCGAATGTTCCTATGTGGCGGGAAATGTCCGGCATGAACGGTAAAGATCGGTTCGACAGCGAAGGATTGTATCTGGAGAGTATGAGCATAGATGCCCTAGTCCGGAATATGGGAAGGATGCTGGACTTGCTTGAGAGAAGAAAGAACAGGTTGAAGAAGTTTGAAAAAGAAATACTTAATACCAGCGGAACTGGACCTGAAGCGGTGATAAGGATATTTTTCGCTAATCTCTTATCGATGTCGAAAATAACGCCCGGAACAGTGATGTACCAGATAATGAACGATCTTGAAGGACATCTCATAACAAGTTTCGCCAATTACTCGGAATCGTTATCTGGGAAGGTGCCCGAAGGATATGCCTCCACGGAACTATATGTTGATCTTATATCCAAGAGACGGCTGTTGGAGTTCTGCCGTTTTGCCGACGGTGCGTATTGCTGTCTAAGTTCGGATCCCAAAATTGCCGACAATTACGGACAGGGTATATACGATAAAGAAATGCCCCGATATCTTGCCAATGCCACTTCTTTCTGGTTTCAGATAACTACCGGCAGCAGAGAAGGAAAACAGGTAGGCTGGTACGAGTGCTGGTACGGGCTTGATAAATACGGTAAGGCAGTCGTTGGCAGCGAATATTTGTACATGGCTCCGGGGTATCATGATGTAAACCTGAAAATGGCGATATTAAAGAAGATGGAAGAAATACTTTTTTCCTCCGGTGCCACAAGAGTTATCCAGGCGGCTTTTGGACACCATGCCTCCAACGCTTTGCTGCCGCCTGATAGTTATAATAAGGACATGTTTACCGTCACTAAACTGCAGAGTCTTAATGACGGTAGAGATATATACGAAGACGCGCCGATTAAGACGAATACCCCTTTTTCCGGCCGGTTCTACATAAAAAAAAGGTTCGCCGCACGTGTTGATATCGAGTTTATAGGGGCTTCGGATATAGACGCCGATCTTATTATGGATATGTTGTCTATAGAGAGAAAGGTATTCCCGCCGAATGAGAGAGGGGGATCTGTTTATATGAAGGCGCATCTGGCTTCGGAAAAAGGGATCTCATTTCTTTTCAGGGACAGCATGAACGGGAAGCTAGTAGGATACGGACATATGGTGCCTTCCAATGAGGCATGGTTGATGGAAGGTCTTTCGGATGAGGACACCCGTTATGAGGCGTTTTCAGGCGATGATACCTTGTATCTCAGCGACATATGTCTCCTTGAAGATTACCGAGGAAGGTCCGGTATGGGGGAAAAGTTCGACAGGGTATTCGATGCCGCGCGTGAAAAAGGTTTTGCCCGGATAGCGATGCATACAAGCTCTTTACGGGAAGCCGATGGTGTGAGTAACAGTGATAAGTTTCGTAACATGGGGTTTGAATTGAAGTGGACGGAAGAACATTGGTGCGGAGGCGATGACGCGTATGATTTTCTTGTTCTGGATCTGGAGAATAAAAGAGAGGAGACAAGACCTGAAGAGAAAAGTATAAACGTTCCAGTAAAACGAGCTGAAGACGAGGAAGTAATTGTTAATACGCTGCTGGGACTTCTTATATCATCGTCGCTCAGAAGGAAGACCGTCCTGGCGTTCGATAACAGTCTCGGAGGGATGAATTCGCAGAAGGTGCTGGATGTGTTCCAGGAACTCAAGAAAGCGGCCGGGAACAGCACGCTGGGTAAATTGTTGGAAAGGACGGTCGTTATCGTATCGGACGCGGATAAAATAAGCACAGAGATCGGGCCTTATGCCGATAACGGTAACAACGACGTGTTCTTATTTGTAAAGGACGATAACGCGCGAAAGATCCAGACCGGGGACGTTAACGTATATGTCGCGGAGATAAACGAGAAAGATCTGACATTTGAGGGATATTATCCTCTGGCCGAAATAGTCATTATATCACTTGCTTCGCGGATGAGACCTTCGATAATAAAGGATATGGCGTCACTGACGGAAGGCCTGGGAATAAGTACCGATGCAGGACGCCGGAAGATGATATTTACCATATTACCAGATATGGAACGTTATGATCATCGTGAAGCGATCAAACGCTATGCCCGTCTGAAATTTTTTCTAAGGTCCGCATAAACAAAGCAATACGTTCGATTCGACGAAGGCCGTACGATGTGTAATAAAATAGAAGATCAGAAATGAAGAAGCTAAGAAGTTTACTAGCATCAAAATCTGGAGCCACTCTTTCTAAATCTTTATTCAGAAAGAGTGGCTGGAACAAATATATATTTACTTTGTAAATCTTTTGTCGACAGTAATTTATAATGAGTGTCCCCAGGGGGCTTCTGACTGACGAAACGTTCAATTCTTTTCAAAAGCCTCGACCTGCAATGCGCGATAGACCTATCTTTTTCCACGAGGGACGTACGATAAGAATAAAAAGGTGACAGCGTAAGACAAAAAATATAACATTCTTGACAAAATTCTAATGCTTATGTAAGATACTAGGCAACTTTGTTATTTACATATATATCTATTATCTAATTGTAATATCAGGAGGCTTATAATGGGAATGTGGGTAGGCATAGGAAGAAAAGCTCGGCGCAGTTACGGTTTTGATGAAGTTGCTCTTGTTCCGCGCAACCTTACGATAAATCCTAATGATGTTGATACTTCTTTTGAAATCGGAGGAATTAAATTCAATGTACCCATAATGGCGTCATCAATGGACGGTGTAGTAGATGTTGATTTTGCGGTAGCCATGGGCAAGATGGGGGGTATCGCGGTGTTGCATCTGGAGGGTATCGCTACCCGTTACGATGATCCTAAGGAAGCCGTGAAGAAGATCATAAGCTGCGATCCAAATGAAAGCACAAAAGCGATACAGGATGTTTATTCCCACCCCATAAGGAAAGAGCTTATAACTAAAAGAATAAAAGAGATAAAAACGGCCAATGTACCAGCGATAGTAAGTTGTAACCCTCAGGTAGCAGGTGAATTCGGACCAATAGCCAGAGACGCGGGCTGTGATATTTTTATAATTCAATCGACGGTCATTTCGGTTAACCACGAGTCCAGTGAATACAAACCGCTTGATCTTAAGAAGTTCTGCAGGGAAATGAAAATACCCGTACTCCTCGGAAACTGTGTTGATTATGACGTTGCTATTTCTTTGATGGAGACAGGCTGTCAGGGGATATTTGTGGGAATAGGACCGGGAACAGCATGTACTTCTAGAGGGGTTCTCGGGATTGGAGTGCCGCAGATAACAGCCACGTGTGATTGCGCGGCGGCAAGAGATTTCTACTATAAGAAGACGGGTAGATATGTTCCTGTGATCACTGACGGAGGAATGGCAACGGGCGGGGATGTTTGCAAGGCTTTCGCGGCTGGAGCTGACGCTGTGATGCTGGGTAACGCTTTTGCCAGGGCAAAAGAGGCTCCGGGGCAGGGATATCATTGGGGCATGGCGATGCCCCATCCTTCGCTGCCGAGAGGAACAAGGATAACGGTAGGTACTACCGGGACACTTGAAGAAATATTGTTCGGCCCCGCAAGGTTGGACGATGGTACGCAAAATCTTGTAGGCGCTTTAGCGACCAGTATGGGGAATCTTGGCGCTCACGATCTTAAAGAAATGCAGCTTGTGCGAATGATAATAGCGCCTTCTATTCAGACAGAAGGTAAGGTATATCAAACAGCTCAAAGAGTTGGCATGCGCAAGTAATTGAGCATATGACTTTGAGGACCCATCAAGTTTAAGTTGTATGTTAATTTACCCCGAAAGCTTAAAGTGTGAGGGGTTTCAGAAAGTAAAAAATTAAGATTGCTTTGTCGTTCCTGTCGGTTTTCCGCGCAATGACGCCGTGGAAAAATATCAAACAGAAATCCGCTATTATGAACCCGGAAAAAAATTTTATACATTTACACGTTCATACCCAATACAGTCTTCTTGACGGTGCCTGCCGTTTAGGAGATCTTGTTTCCAGAACAAAGGAATACGGGATGCCTGCCTGCGCTATCACTGATCATGGTAATATGTTCGGGGCCCTTGAATTCTATGAAAAAGCCGTAGCTAAAGGGATAAAACCCATTATCGGGTGCGAGACTTATGTCGCGCCGGAATCAAGATTTGATAAAACCAGCCACGGGATCAAAGGGGCGTCGCATCATCTTGTACTTCTTGCTAAAAATATGACCGGATATAAGAATTTGATCGAACTTTCATCCATCGGATTCCTTGAGGGGTTTTATTACAAGCCTAGGGTAGACAAGGATGTCCTGAACAAGTTCAATAAAGGGCTGATCGCTCTGTCCGCCTGCGCCGGAGGCGAAATCCCACATTTTATTCTATCAAACCAATGGGAAAAAGCTAAGAAAGCCGCCGGACAATATGCCGATATTTTCGGCAAAGGTAATTTTTATCTTGAGCTTCAGGATAATAAATTAGAGGAACAGTATAAGATAAACGAAGGGTTGATAAAACTGTCCCGGGAAATGGACATCCCCCTGGTCGCTACCTGTGACGTTCATTATCTCGATAAGAACGACGCTAAAGCCCATGACGCTCTTTTATGCATACAAACTCAAACAATGCTTGATGATCCCAACCGTATGAAGTTTATGACAGATCAGTTCTATTTTAAGAATGCCGAAGAGATGTATGCTTCGTTCAAGGATTTCCCGGAAGCTCTCACAAACACCTTAAAAATAGCGGAGAAGTGTGATCTTAGTTTTGATTTTAACGAGCTCCATCTGCCGGGATTTATAGCACCGAACAAAGAGGATAATGATACTTTTTTTAATGATCTTGTCAATGAGGGAATAAAGAAAAGGTATAAAAAGATCTCTCCGGAAATACAGGCCCGTGTAGCTCATGAAATGAAAATAATAAAGGATATGGGGTTTGTCAGTTATTTTCTAATTGTATGGGATTTTATTAATCAGGCAAAAGAAAAAGGTATACCAGTGGGACCCGGGAGGGGGTCCGCTGCAGGCAGTATAGTGAGTTATGCCCTGGGGATAACGGATCTGGACCCGTTAAAATATGGGCTTATATTCGAGAGGTTTCTTAACCCTGCTAGGATCTCTATGCCGGATATTGATATCGATTTCTGTTATGAAAGACGCGGGGAGATAATTGATTATGTTATAGAAAAATACAATAAAGAGAACGTAGCTCAGATCATCACTTTCGGGACTATGCTGGCCAAGGGAGTTATAAGGGATGTTGGCCGGGTAATGGGGATACCTTACGCGGATGTCGATAAAATAGCCAAGTTGATACCGAATGATCTTGGGATGACAATTGAACAGGCTATAGAGATAGAGCCGGAGCTTAAAAAAAGTTATGATGATGATCCTATGATCCATCAGCTAATAGATATCTCTAAACGGCTTGAGGGACTCACGCGTCACGCTTCAACGCATGCCGCGGGAGTAGTTATATCTGATAAACCTTTGCAAAAAAGGATACCTCTTTTTAAGACCGGAGATGATCAGGTGACAACGGGGTTTTCGATGAAGTCTCTGGAAAAGATCGGTATGCTCAAAATGGATTTTCTTGGGCTTAAGACTTTGACGGTAATAGATAAGGCCGTGAAGATCGTAAAAAGAACGAAAAATATAGATATCGATATAGAAAATATTCCGCTTGATGATCCGTTGACCTTTCAATTGTTCGCCAAAGCGGAAACATCAGGCATATTTCAGCTTGAATCCGGCGGGATGAGAGATCTTTTAAGAAAAATAAGACCTGAGCGGTTTGATGACCTTATAGCTATCCTGGCTTTGTACCGCCCCGGACCTATGGGTAGCGGCATGCTTGATGAGTTCATAAAAAGAAAACAGGGGCAGATAGAGGTCAAATATGATCATCCTTCTCTGGAACCCATTTTGAAAGAGACCTATGGTATCATAGTTTTTCAGGAGCAGGTTATGCAGATAGTTTCAGCGCTGGCCGGATTTTCCATGAGCGAAGCCGATAATATGCGTAAGGTCATGGGAAAAAAACTTCATGATAAACTGGAGGGGATAAAGGCCCAGTTTTTGAAAGGGTGTCTTTTAAATAAAATAGAGACCTCAACTGCCGATAAAATATGGGATTTTATATCTTATTTTGCCGGGTATGGATTCAATAAATCCCATAGTGCGGCTTATGCTATGGTGAGTTACAGGACAGCATATTTAAAAGCCAATTTCCCCGTTGAATTCATGACATCTCTTCTGGCAAGTGAAAAGAATAATAGCGACAAATTATCTGACTATATCAATGAGTGTGTGCGGATGGGAATAGAGATCCTGCCTCCGGATATAAACGAGAGTTATAAAGATTTTACCGTTGTAGGAAAAGATATAAGATTTGGATTGTCAGCTGTCAAAAATGTTGGTGAAGGAGCCGCGGAAGCTATTATAAACACAAGGGAAAAATATAAACGTTACGAATCGATATTTGATCTGGCGCAGAAAGTCGATCTGAGAGCTGTTAACAGAAAAGTATTTGAAAGTCTGATTAAATGCGGGACGTTCGATTCTACGGGAATATTCAGGTCTCAGGCTATGGCGATGCTTGATAAGATACTTGCTATGGCTGCCAAGACAAACAGGGACAGAGATCTCGGGCAATTATCATTTTTTGATAATGCTGAAGAATCGGATGATAGTTTTAAAGATACTTTCGAAGAAGTACCGGATATAATTGAATGGCCTGAACATGAGCTTCTGGCGAATGAGAAGCAGATGCTCGGGTTTTATATAACTCAGCACCCGCTTGCCAGATTTGAGAGGCTCCTCAATGCCTATTCAACTGCTAAAATATCAGGCCTGCCGGCTATGAGTGACGGGCAGGAGGTCCTTATAGGAGGGATAATAAATAAAGCCAAGATCACCGTTACAAGAAAAAAAGCGGAGAAAATGGCTATAGTAAGTCTGGGAGATCTTGATAATTTTATTGAGGTTTTAGTATTCCCCAAAACATATCGCAAGGCTCCTGAGA
>CAYMTI010000027.1:0-8681 GCA_964393315.1 uncultured Planctomycetia bacterium | reverse complement strand
GAAACTGTTTATCCGGCAGAAATCTGGAGATCAGCATACTCCAGGCGCCCCTTATCGGAGATATATCAGGTATAAAATTTATCATATATTCTTCCAATCCCAATTTCTCTACTACAAAAAAATAAAACTTTGACTGGTTTATCAGTAGACACGGGAGCATCACCAGAAATCCGGTTAATGACAATATCCACAATCCCGTCCTGCTGACAAAATTTTTCATTTTTTCAATATGTCCGGCGAGAACGATCGTAAGAAAAGGAACTGCCGGCATAAGATATCTTGGACCCCAGCTGAACAAAGATCCCCTCCTGAAAGATTTAACATAAAAGAACAAATTAACGGCAAAAAGGGTAAAAAATAATATATTCTCCTTGTTCCGCTTCTTAATAGACGGGGTCAGCATTAAAAATGAAAGCACCAGCGGAACATTAAATATAAAAAATCCTTTTCCGGTCGATATAAGATAATAATAGATACCTTTTATAAAATGCCGGGAACCGGCTATGCGGGCGGCATTATCCGCGATATTATAAGCTCCCAGGCTTAAGACCTTGCCGTATATCATGTAATTAAGGACAAATATCGTAAAACATGCCAGGCAAACTCCGAAAATAAATATTCCGGCCTTTAAAATAGTCCTTCCGGAAGTCTTCTCTTTTTCCAAAGTAACCCACAAAAAATATCCGAACAAAAAAGGGACAAATATCAAAGCTACGGGTTTGGAAAATATACAAATAATTATTGCTGCCAGCGACAATAAAAGAGTGGATATTCTCATAGTATTCTTATATCGAATAAGCTCCATTACAGAAAGAAGAAGGAACATAACAAGCGTAGGTTCGGCAAATCCCGTACGAGCGTATACAGGAGCCATAGTGCAAAAACCGTATATAAAAGACACCAAAACAGCCGTTTTATCTTTGTATCCCAATAACAACGTAATACAAAATACCAGAAGAGCGTTCACAGCGCTTACCACGGGATTATAAAAAGAGACGCTGAGCATAGTAACGTAATCGTGCGGAATCTTATTGAAAACCAGGCTCAGCAAATGTCCGGCCGCATAAAAAGGAGTCAGAAGCACCGGAACACCCAAACTTCCTCTGGCAGAATATATCATTCCTCCCCTGCCTGGAACTCCTATTTTCGTCTTATACTGTATTTCATCCGTATCCGCGGGCCGGTCAAGAAGAGAAATGTTACCATCAAGAACGATACTTTCCGCGGTGAGATAATCCTCATATCCATCACCTCCGAAATGCCCTATGGAAAACAAACAGTATACTGAAGCGAAAAACAGGAAAACAAAAAGAGCCGTTCTATTCATCACTTGTACCCTCCTCTTTCAAAGCTGGCCTTTTACCTAAAAGCATAAAACTGGAGATAGAACCCAGGATAAAGGCGACAAACATCATGATCACCCTGTCAACAAGCGTTGCTATAGCGCCTGCAGAAAACCCTATATCCGCTGCTTTAGTGGCAAAACCCGCGGCGGCTTCCCGGAGTCCGTACGCCCCCGGCAAAACACTGGTAAATTGAACTATTATGCTCAAAGGAGCGATTATGAGGCAAATAAATAACGGTACGTGCACTGAAAAGACTTTGAAAATAATATAATATCTCAACGCGAAAGTGACCATGACCATAAAATTAAAGAAAGAAAGACTCATAACTGTTCTCTTATTTTTACGAAGAAGGTTCCATCCGTGAAGCAGTTTATTGATTGTGTCCGCTATCCTGCCTGGCTTGTTTATCCTTATTTCCGGCATATGTATCAGAACAAATGTCACCGCGATAAGCCCCGCGAACAACCCCGATAAGATCATACCGCCGTCTATACCTTGCCTGTAAGCATAAAAACTGCAAACCAGACCTAGAACTCCTGAAATAAAAAATGCTATCAATACATCTCCGACAAAAAGACTTAGAAATTTAGAATAATTAAGCCCGTGCTTCTTCTTGAGATATACCGATACCATAGCGGTCCCGCTTCTGGAGATAAAATAATTATATAAATTCGCGATATATGCGCAACCTATACATTCAACAAATGTCAGTTTTACGTTAAATAATCTCACCACCGTTCTGATTTTCAGTCCTGAAAATACCCTGCTCAGAACGCTGAGAGATATCAATAATATAAGTGTACCCGGGCTAAGCGAAAAGGCTTTCTTGATCTCGGTCATATGCTCTTTTATAAACCACGCGAAAGCAGCGGTAATTGTAATTATAACCACACCCTGCAGCGTTCGTTTATTAAGTATTTTCCCTAAATTGGATACCCTTGTCCGCTTATTTTTCATCATGTCTCGCTATAATAGATCTATTTTCCCTTTTATAGTGTCTTGAACCTGCGCTAAACTGCCCTGTTCTACAATTATAGTTCTTGCAGGAAAAACCCTCGAATACAGTTCTTCTTTCTGTTTAAAATAATCTATATTGAACTCGTTCTTCCTTTCATATGCCGTATACGGATCGACCTTCATATAAAAGGACAGATCCGGTAAAATCATCAACTTTTTATATATATCCAAGAAACCTTTTCCGGCTATCCCAAGAAAACGCATCTGTACAATAGCGTCATAATAATATCTGTCACATATAATAACCTTATTTTAAACGCCCTTTAAAGATCCGTAAACAATATTAAAATAAAGCATCTCAACAAGAAAAAGTATCTTCTTCACCAAGGCCATAAGGCAAAAGCCCGGGCTTTTGCCCTTTTTCCTTATACTTCCCTCGACTTTATCTTTCAATTTATCTGAAACGCGCCCTATTAGTTTATGAGTGATAAAATAGGTCAAAGAATCCTTTATTAAATGTCTTACCCGGCACTTGATACCTTTTCCATTGAAATACCTTTGTAATAATTCCACCTGAGTACTCTTGCCGGAACCATCTAACCCGGAAATAGAAATTATCATATTTTCCCCGCGACTATTCTCTAGTAAAAAATTATCTGAGATTTTTGGATGTAACTCTCCATTTCAAATCTTATTCCGTTCAAATACCTACGTCCACCCTTTAAGTACCGCCAAAGGCCGCATTTTAGCTACAGGCTTTGCTATCCCGCTTTTCGAAACTACTTCTACAACTGAATCTATATCCTTAAAAGCTGCGGGAGACTCTTCACTGACATTCCCTTTCCCGTAATCATAAACGCGCATTCCCCTTGATTCCACAAGCGCAATAACATCATTTTTCCCGAACTTTTCCCTGGCTTCCCCTCTGTCTATGATCCTGCCCGCTCCATGGGGAGCGGAGTAAAAAGACCCCTTTGACCCGTCATAAGCTGCCATAAGAAAAGAGGGATTGCCCATAGAACTGGGCAAAAGTACAGGCTGTCCCGTACGGGAAAATACCGGATGCTCTCTATACTCGCGCGAAGACCCGGCCCTGGAAGCTCCATTACGATGAGCCAGATATGTCACGCCGTCGACTCTCTCTTCCTGCAGGCAATCATGATTACCGTCATACAGTATCCGCAGATCAGAATTATCGCCGTTAAAAGCTTTTTTCATGGCATCGCGTATGACTGCGATCATGCTGGCACGATTGGCATATCCGAAATTCTGAGCGGCGTAAGCAGATAATTTGAACGCTTTTTCTTCTTCCGTCCCCTTACTTATGGAAGGAAAGCTATATTTCCTATTCGCTTTCTGGATGTTCATTTTCCATATTAAACCCGATTTAAACCTATTTACTTTATAGTTAAATTTCTCAAACACCGTTTTCACTCTGTCCGGGATCTTCTCGCTTGCCATTATCCCATAATGGAATTTTTTGTAGATCTGCTGAAGCCCGAAAAGTTTCTTAGCTTTTTTTGAATAGAAATCGGATATACTTCTTCCAAAGGCCCGGGAATCCCCGTGAAGCATAAAACATATACGATTCTTCCCTATACCGAACAGGCGGGCCGCGTTTTCATCATATATTTCATCCACTTCCTGCATCTCTATAAAATGATTCCCGTATCCCAGAACATTTAAACTTAATTTACCCATACGCAGGCAGCTTTCTGGTATATACTTTTTTATTTCTGGAGAAGATATCCCGGTACCTTTAAATAAAGAACCGCCATTCTCAAAATTCTTAAGATCTTCCATATTCAACCCGAATTTCCTGAGTGCCCATTCCGCCCCATTCAATATTATGTCATCAAGATCTTGATCGTTTATAACGGGCCTTATCCTGGTCGAATCGGATATGTTTTCTTTTAAATGAGCGTAAATAATATCTATCTTATCCGCTGAAAGATCCTCAGAATTGAAAGCAGTTGAGACAAAGGACATTCCGCAATTGGGGTTGATAAATTTCGGTATGATCCTGCCGTCGGTCATGGCTACAACTCCCGTAGGCGTATGATATGAACCTTTGTAATGAATATCCGGCAATGCCACAACAGGTTTCACAACTCCTTCCGTAGCAGCCATCTGCTCCAGGGTATCAGAAATAGATTTCCCCAAATCTTCTTTTTCGTTAATAATAAAACGTACCGATTCGGACAATTTATTTCCCTCCACATAATTCATAATAGACCTTCTCGAACTGCATTGCCTGCCGGCCAATAGTAAAATCCCGTAAAACCGCTACTCTAATCTCCGGTATAACTTTATTACTTTTTTCAGCCCTGTCAATATACCTTGCCACCATTTCTACATATTCTTCTTTTATATTACTTTTAGGGCAATCACCAATACCCTTTTGTTTTAATTCCTCGAGAGGTCTTACATTTCCGTATATAAAAGGTTTTCCCAATGCGCCCATCTCCAGTATCACAAGGGGCAATTCAAGGATCTTTATCATGTTTTTCCTGGCAGGCAGGATGCCGATATCACAGGATGCCATCAGCGCAGGCATGTTCTCTACGGTATTAAAATAGACCATTTTGTCCGAGATATTATGCTCATTCGCCAATTTTTTGAATGTCTCTTCCAGCATCTGATCCTTATCTGTCCGGATCCGGCAAGCCATAATGAATTTTACATTTTCGTACGCACCCGTAACTGCCTTGACTATTGACAGAAATTCTTCAAAGCTAAACGCCTGCTGCAACAACCCGTAATTACCCGGATAAAGGACATATCTAGTGTCCTTATCCAGCCCGTCATAGACCCCTCTGTATTTCTCCGGATCATACCTCCCGGTATCTATTCCCGGATATATGGTCCGGGCATTTTTTACCCCTCTTTCAGATAGAAAGCTTCTTGTATACTCTGACTGAGTTATAATGATATCGCTGTTCAATACAGACGAAGGAACCGTATTCCCCAGGGTATGATTCATATTATGTACCGAAGTTATCACCTGGATAGACTTTTTACCTGTGATCTTCAATATCTTCCCCCATATAGAGGAGAACAGCTTGTTGGGAGTAAAAAAGAACTGGAACACATCTATTGCCGGAAGATTAAATAGCATAAGAGCAGAAACATATATCTTCTGTAAAAACGGCATATTATGATGCCGCTTTTTCTGGAACGGCGAATGGAAAAAAACCATATTATCATATCTTTCAAAATCTTTGGCCGGAGACGAAGCAACAAAATAGAATTTCACATTTTTTATGATCCTGGCTATCCAATACACAATATTTTTCGGACCGTCATCAAAAGGTAGACTTATGGGTGCCATGGTAACAGAAAAAACACGCGGCATAATGCCGGGAGCAGTATCATTCTCTTCCTGGGACACTCCCCCGCGGGCCGCTGTTCCTGAACTCTTCTTATGCCCGCAGTGAAAAACCGCGTTTATTTCGGCCCTGTACTTTTCAGCTATATTTTTCCATTCAAACTTCTCGGAAACAGAAATGATCGATCTTTTTTCAAGCTCCGGAGTCCGGATCCTTTTGATAAATGTATCACTGTCACCTGGATCCACAAGCCACCCGGTTTCCCCGTCAATAACCGCTTCGGCTATCCCGTCCACATCATAAGCTATTACAGGAAGCCCTCTTGAGGAAGCTTCCAGAGCTACGATACCAAACCCTTCGGGATCACCCTCAAGTTTGATATTCGGCATGATTAAAACATACGCGCTGGAATATAAAGCCTCAAGCAAAGCATCATCCACTTTCCCAAGCACATGAACTCCTTTGATCCCTTTAACAAAAAGTATCTCTTCTATTTCTTTTCTAAGAGGGCCTTCTCCCGCTATGAAATAAATAAAATCATCTCCCAGAACGGGAAAAATATTTTCGATAAAGGGGACTATCCCTTTGCGCTCCACCAGGCGCCCCACCGTCAATAATATTTTCTTTCCGCAAGCGTTGCCTCCCAGAATATCGAACAGCCTGTTCATCCCTTCCGCCCGTTTCTTTTCAAGTATATCCTTCCCGCATGTATCTATCCCGTTCGGGATAAAAACACACTTATCCTTGCTTACGCCTTTTTCGACGCATATTTTCAACGTATTCCTGCTAACACAAACTATCCTGTCCATAGCCGCGATACTCCGGGGGACTATAGCCTGATAAAACCTGTTTTTATAGGTAATATCCAGTCCATGTACCGTAACCATTACTTTTGCCCTTAGGAAAGACTTAATAAAAAGCCCAAGAGGCGCTAAGAGCCCATCACACAGACAAACAACCCTGTACCCGGAAAATATCACTTTCCATAAGGCCATAATAGCAGCGTAAGGCAGGAACCATATCAAATGGACTTGTTCTTTACCAAGCACAACAGGAAAAACATCGTATATCCCGGAAAGATTTTTCACAAGAGATCTGGAATAAGCCTGCATACCTCCGATAGAAGGCGGGTACTTTCTTGAGATCACCAGTATTTTCTTTTTCTTATCCATAATATATCAAGTCCTGAACCCGGGATACTAATAGAGATCATTCTTAGTCTACCGCATATCACCTGGAGCCTTTTCTAATACCCATCTTTTTTAATTTAAAAAGTATTTCCTCGTTCAGCTTCCTGTTAGAAGCAATAACATCCGCCAAAAGCCCCATTACAATACTAACAAACCCCATTAATATCAATATTGCGCTTAACAATAAGGACTGAAGATGCCCGCCTTTTTTAGCCGCGAAAAAGAAAAAATATAAATATCGCGTGCTTATCAAACCTCCCAGGAAAAACAGAACGATCCCCATTTTAACAAAAACACTCATAGGCTCATACATCAAATAAACCCTCATTATGGTAGCTATGGAACGGCTTATGTAACCAGGAATACTTTTTATCAATCGTGACTCACGCAATTTTTCATTTGTCCTGATAGCGACATGAGTCATGGGTATTTCCTTCCTGCCCGCCTGTATGATCGTCTCAAGGGTATAAGTATAGGTTGAAAATACATTTAATTTAAGCGCCGCGTCCCGAGTATATGCCCTGAATCCGGAAGTAGTATCCGGGATATTTGTACGGGAAAACTTTCTGACCACTGAACTCCCGAACCTTTGAAGTATTTTCTTAACAAAAGAGAAATGTTCTATACTGGACATATCTCTGGCTCCTATCACTATCTCCGCTTTATTATCAAGAATGGGCTTAACAAGTTTTTTTATATCTTCACCCGCATACTGGTTATCTCCGTCCGTATTAACGATTATATCAGCGCCAAGTTCAGCGCTCTTCTCAAGCCCCCGTCTGAAAGCTTCAGCCAATCCTCTTTTGTATGGGAGTTCTATTATATGATGTACTCCATTCTCTCGAGCTACTTCACTTGTTTTATCAATGCTTCCGTCGTTTATAACAAGTACTTCTATCTCATCTATACCTTCGATATGCCCCGGAAGATCCTTTAATGTCACAGGCAAAGTTTTTTCTTCATTATTACATGGTATCTGTATTATGAGTTTCATGTATCCTCCTTCTAGTATGCTTTGGGTCTTCGCCTCGCCTCATCAGTTCGAGATTAGGAGTTCGGCAAATTCTTTCACCTTGATCCTTTACTGATAATCGTTTACCGTTCACTATTTTTCCTTGCAACTATAAGGCTTGAACCGGCCGTTTGCCACGGAAGTATACCGGACAAACTATCAGCTACTTTAACCGCCATTTCATTTTCACCGTCATAGGTACCCTTATCCCTGAAAACTCCGGAAAAGGAAACGAAAGTAAAAATATGATCTACCGGTCTTATATTTTCAACCTTAAACCCTCCAAACTCCAGTAAATCCGATATTTCCTTCAACCCGAAATAACACTCATAATAAAAAGTCTTTCGGGGTTTTCCAAGAACTCGTCTTAAAAGATCGCTTTTCTTCATTTTTTTCAAAGGAAGTTTTATCCTCTCCAGTATATTCAAATATGGAAGCATTACAAGAAAAATACCTCCCGTTTTCAGTATACGGTTAGCTTCCCTGATGGCTTTACCGGGGCCATCGCAAAAATGCTCCAACACCCCAAGGGACATATAAGCATCAAAAGTCTCATCATCAAAAGGCATATCCTCGACATTACATGCTTCCAAATGTATTTTAGGAGCATATTCCCGTATTTTATTTATTGACACACTATCATAATCCAGCTCAGAAAGTTTTATCACCCAAGGCCCAAGGCCGCATCCTCCTTCCAGTATCTTTCCTTCCCGGGGCAGGATAGAACGAAATATCTCAAGTAATCTTTTAACCCTGGTATACTCGAATATTTCAAGGACTTCTACAACCTCGAGACTTTCCCAATTCTGAGTCCAGGCGTTTTTCGTCTCCCGGGTAACCTGTTCTT
>CAYMTI010000026.1:0-8737 GCA_964393315.1 uncultured Planctomycetia bacterium | reverse complement strand
CCGGCTCAATAAGTTACTGAAAATTTCGCCTTATTCACCGATTATAACCGCGTCCGAATTAATATTGGCATCAAAATATATCCCCGCCGCTTCATTTGAACCCGAAATATAAGTATTTTTCAGCAGCGCGGTAAATATCTTTTTGTATTTTTCGTCCGCGGCCAGTACGCTTCCAACATCTTCCATCCCTGGTATGCCTTCCTCCGGGGTTTTATTCGACAAAAGATCCTCTATTTTTTTTAGTACTATTATATTCACGCTCTCCATGGAATGCTGACGTAAATATACGATGATTTTTTCTTTTGCCTCTTCATCTTCCACAACAACAGCCTGGGCTAATTCACCGAAAAGAGACACCAAAGACTCCTCGTATTTATCTTCTACGCTAACCAGTTCACTGAAAATGCCATGAACTCCGGCAAAGTCCTGATTCCCTTCCTCAACCTGGCGAATTATGTTCTTTACGCTGATATTTATCCCTTCTCTTTCTTTTACAAGTTTCTCCAGAAATATCCTCCGGGGTTTTATTTCATTCAGTTTTTTTTCAAGTTCCCGCCTTTCTTCGTCCGTACGGTTAAGTTTTTCCTGTTTTGAAATGAATTCCCGGTTAAAAATCTCAAATTCAGAACGTTTTCTTTCCATCTGAGCGCTGGTCTCTTCCGTCCTGCGGGTAATATTCTGGAACTCTTTAGAAACAGATTCTTTTTCGGAATCAAGAGAGTTCTTTTCAAGCTCAAGACGTTTTCTTCTGGACAAAGCGTTCTGAATATCCGCACCCAGCTTTATGGTTTGATTCCTGAGATCTGTCTGTTCTGAGACTATATCAACAGTTTTAGTCCTATCCATATTAAGTTTTTGCTGATATTCCCCTATTTCTAAAGTTATCTGTTCCGCTGTCCTCTGAATGCCCATAAGTTCCTCTTCTTTTGCCTCCCGTTTAGTCCTTACTTCCAGGAACCTTATTTCAAAGGCCTCAAGCCGCTGCTCCAGTTTTTCCTTTCTTTCCGTTATCTCCTCTATCTCCCAGTCCATTCTTTGAACGGCTTTTTCCAGCTCCGATATTCTCTCTACGTTAACGGTAATAATATGTTTATTTTTATCAACATCCGTAGTACACCTTACAAGGTCCCCCTGGATCTGCTGCAGTTCATTGAAAGCCTCATTATGTTCTTCCCTTGCCGCGGTCAATCTCTCATCAGCTTCGCCCAATTCTTCTTTGAGCACCTCGGCGCGTTCTTTGAGTTCATCGTTCTGCTCGCCCATCGCCGTGTCATCGGTACTCAAGCTCTTATAATTTTTATAAGAATATTTTACATCCAGGTCCTTGAGCTCCTCGAACCTCACCTTATATCTTTCCGCCTTCCTGGCTTTTCTCTCAATAGAGTTGATCTGGCGCTCTATTTCTCTTATTATGTCATTTATCCTTACAAGATTTTCCTTTGTCTTATCAAGTTTAAGCAGCGCTTCTCTTTTCTTCTGTTTAAATTTCGTTATCCCGCTGGCTTCCTCGAAGATATACCTTCTATCCTCGGGTTTAGAACTTAATATCATGTCCATACGCCCTTGTTCCACAACAGAATATGAACTTGTTCCTATCCCGGTGCCAAGAAGAAGATTCCTGACATCCATCAGTCTCACAGGCGTCTTGTTCAGTAAATACTCACTCTCCCCGCTACGGTGAAGTCTTCTTGTAATGGTCACTTCATCGTAATCAAGAGCCAGGGACCTGTCCTCATTGGACAGGACTAGAGACACTTCCGCCACGTTCAGGGGATCATGTTTTTCCGTACCGTTAAAAATAACGTCCTGCATAGAGGACGCGCGCATACTTTTGGTTGACTGCTCCCCAATTACCCATTTAATCGCGTCAACGATATTACTCTTGCCGCACCCGTTAGGCCCCACTATAGCTGTAACTCCGGGCTCAAAGGGCAATTTCGTCTTATTTAAAAAGGATTTAAATCCGAAAATTTCAAGTTTTTTAAAATACATCATTCCTCCTGTCTAGCTCGCCCATTAAGATCTTTTTTTATTCCCCCACTAACTCTTTGTCGCACGGTAACATACTGCCCGCAAATACCCGGGCACCGGCGTCTGAAAAACCAAAAACCCTTATACTACCTCACTTTTCCCTCAAGTATCTTCCGGAGCGTATCTATATCTTCCTCCGTATACTCCCTGTACCCGTTAATAGGATTTCTTCGTGAAGGGGGAAATATCCCTTTTTTTTCATAATTCAGAACGGTACCCCTGTAAAGTCCAAGAATATCCGCCACCTGTTGTACTGTAAATTTCCTCGCACCCCTTACTATCATACCAGCTCCTCAAATCCAAAACACTTTTACACCTCTTAACCCCGTATCTTGCTGTCTCTATTGTCTAATTCAAAATACTGGTTTAAGCACCTTTATACACCTTTGATATAGTTTGTATAAGTATACATAAACGCTCGTTTGAAGTCAAAGATAATCTAAAGTTTAATGCCCGGGAGAATATCCTCGGGGCTTATTTCCGGCCGTTTATATTACAATATACCTGACCGGGACATGGAAGATATACTGTAACTATTTCATCATCTGATTGAAATGATCAGTTAACAACGGTACTATTTTGAAAGGATCACCTACAATACCGTAAGTTGCGAACTTGAATATAGGGGCATCCGGATCTTTGTTGATGGCAACAATAACATCAGAGGATTTCATCCCTATAAGGTGTTGTATCTGCCCGCTTATCCCGCAGGCTATGTAAACTTTCGGGCAAACGGTTTTCCCGGTCTGTCCTACCTGATGTGAATAAGGTATCCAGTCAGCGTCAACCGCGCTTCTCGACGCTCCCACGGCACCATTCAAGGAAAGCGCAAGATCTTTTATTATTTTGAAATTATCTTTCGACCCGACTCCCCTGCCTCCCGATACAATAACATCGGCTTCGGTAAGATTAACTGTTTCCTCTATCTCCTCGATGACCTCTAAAAGCTTTGTTCTCGTGGTAAACGTCTCGGGCGAGAACTCTTCTTTTATGACCACACCTTTCCTGGACTCATCGAGCTCCGCTTCCTTCATCACTTTATGCCTTACAGTGGACATCTGGGGCCTGTGATCAGGACTTATTATGGTCGCCATGATATTCCCGCCGAAAGCCGGCCTGGTCTGTAGCAATATCTTTTCATCGGGGTCTATATCCAGCCCTGTACAATCTGCGGTCAAACCCGCGTCTATATTGACAGCTACCCTTGAAATAAGACTGCGCCCTATAGTGGTCGCCCCGCATAGGACCACCTCGGGTTTATGCTTGTTTATAAGCTTTATCAACACTCTGGTATATGGATCATCCTGATAAGCCTTCAAAGCCGGATCATCAACATAATATACTTTATCCGCGCCGCGTTCTATCAGCGCGCCGCACTTATCCTCGATCTTCTCGCCAAGCAGCACGGCACAAAGATCGCATCCTAGCTTATCGGCAAGTTCCCGTCCTTTACCAAGTAGTTCATAAGCAATTGTCTGGATCTGCCCTTTTTTCTGTTCGGCGAAAACCCATACATCCTTATACATACTGAAATCTATTTTCGCCGCTGCCTTCTCTTTTTCTTTTATCTCGATCGCCTCGAATTTACATGCCGTAACGCAGGCTCCGCAAAGCGTACATTTTGTAAGCTCTATAACGGCTTTTTTGTCCCGCATTTCAATAGCTCCGAAAGGGCAAGCCTTGACACAAACAGAACACCCCACACACTTTTCACTTATGACTTTTATACCCTGATCGTCCATAATTAATTCCCGTATCCTTTTATCCGACAATTATCTCTTTTACCAAATCCGCGAGTTTTTTGCTCACTTCCTGGGGCTCACCTTCTATGATCTCTCCCCCGGTTCTCTCCGGAGGAGAAAAAACTTTCATGACCCTGGTGGGAGACCCGTCCAGGCCGATCTTTTCATCTTCACACTCAAGGTCCTGAGCTGTCCAGACTTCTATCTCGGCTTTTTTAGCCCTCATCTTGCCTTTAAGCGAAGGTAACCTGGGTTCATTTATCTCTTTTACGACCGTAATAACAGCGGGAAAAGGCACTTCCAGGACATCATACCCTTCTTCCGTCATTCTGTGCACCTGAGCGCCGGTATCATCTATCTTATCGATATGTTTAACATATGTTGCCTGGGGTATATCCAGATGCATTGAAATACCGGGTCCGACTTGAGCGGTATCTCCGTCCGAGGCCTGTTTGCCGCAGAGGATCAATTTATGATCGCCTATTTTCTTAATAGCCTGAGAAAGCGTATAACTAGTGGCCCAGGTATCGCTCCCAGCAAATTTCCTATCGCTCACAAGAACGGCCTTATCACATCCCATTGATATAGCTTCCCTGAGCGCTTCTTCCGCCTGAGGAGGTCCCATACTAACTACTATTACCTCTCCTTTTTCCAAACGTTCCTTTATCCTTATCGCTTCTTCTATAGCGTACATATCAAAAGGATTTATCACGGAAGCCACACCTTCTCTTTTAAGAGTATTAGTCTCAGGATCTATCTTCACATCCGTAGAATCCGGCACCTGTTTTACTAGAACTATTATTTTCATTATCCGCACTCTTCCTTCTGGATTATTACGCAAGCGCTTCTTTTATGAGGTTAGACGCTATAACAAGACGCTGGATCTGGTTTGTACCTTCATATATCTGTGTTATCTTCGCGTCCCTCATCAGTTTCTCTACAGGATATTCCTTCATATATCCGTACCCGCCCAATATTTGAACGGCATCGGTAGTAACTTTCATTGCTGTATCAGATGCCATGGTCTTACACATAGCTGAAACTTTAGCTATATTCTTCGCCCCTGAATCTATCATCCTTGCCGCCGCATATATCAAAGAACGTGAAGCCTCTATCTGTATCGCCATATCTGCCAGCATAAACTGTATACCTTGAAAAGAAGAGATCGCAGCTCCGAACTGTTTTCTTTCATGGGCGTGTTTAATGGCTTCATCAAGAGCTCTCTGGGCTATACCTAAAGCCTGCGCCGCTACCCCGGGTCTTGAATGGTCAAAAGTCTTCATGGCTATGATAAAACCCAGGCCTTCCCTTCCCAGCAGATTATCTTTGTGGACCTTACAATCGGTAAAAATAAGTTCTCTTGTAGCTGAACCCCTTATTCCCATTTTATCTTCTTTCTTCCCGAAACTAAGACCGGGATTATCTTTTTCAACTATAAAAGCACTGGCTCCCCGGGCCCCTTTCTTTTTATCGGTCATGGCCACAACAGAATAAGTCTCAGCTTCCCCGCCGTTAGATATCCATTGTTTAGTCCCATTGAGAATATTATGATACCCGTCCTTAATCGCGGTAGTTCTTATCCCCCCGGCATCTGAACCGGCTTCGGCCTCCGTCAGCGCAAAAGCCGCCAGCTTCTTCCCGGAAGCTATATCGGGTAAATACTTTTTCTTCTGCGCTTCATTACCGTAAAGTATGATCGGAAATGTACCAAGACCGGTCGCGGCAAAAGCGAGCGATATCCCCCCGCAGCCCCAGGAAAGTTCTTCCGTAGCTATAGCAAGCTCAAATACTCCTCCACCCATTCCTCCGTATTCCTCGGGTATATATATGCCGCTAATATCCGAATCCGCGAATATTTTCACCATTTCCCATGGAAACTCGTTTTTCTCATCAAATTCCGCGGCTATAGGAGCTATCTTTTCTTCCGCTATTTGACGGCACAGGTCCTTTATCATTTGTTGTTCTTCGGTCAAAAGGTAATCCATTTCCATCTCCTTATTTGTCTTAAAGCATTAAATCTTTATGAATGAACATTCCGCGTATTTATCCCAAGAACGAACTGCTGTTAACTCTATCCCTTGTACTCTTTAATAACAAGAGTAACATTATGTCCCCCGAATCCCAGAGAATTGCTGCATGCCACTTTCACCTTCGCTTCTCTGGCCGTGTTAGGAACATAATCAAGATCACAATCTGGATCAGGATATTCATAATTTATGGTAGGGGGTATCACATTATCTTTTATAGACCTGGCGCAGGCGATCAGTTCCACAGCACCGGTAGCTCCGAGCAAATGACCGGTCACACCCTTGGTGGAACTTACCGCAAGTTTTTGAACATGATCCCCGAAAACTGTCTTAATAGCCTGCGTCTCCATTTTATCGTTCAGCTGAGTTGACGTACCATGCGCGTTTATATAATCAACTTCTTCCCTGTTAAGCCCGGCTTCTTCTATCGCGGCTTTCATACATCTTACGGCCCCATCCCCGTCCGGGCTGGGTGCGGTCATATGATACGCGTCCCCACTCATACCGTAGCCCACTATTTCGCAATATATCTTCGCGCCTCTTTTCTTCGCGTGCTCGAGTTCTTCCAGTAGGATAACACCCGCTCCTTCTCCCATTATGAAACCATCACGCTCACGGTCAAACGGCCTGGACGCTTTTTTCGGATCATCGTTCCTAGTCGATAAAGCCCTTAGAGCACAAAACCCCCCGAATCCCATCTTTGTCGTCGCGGCCTCAGATCCTCCCGCCACCATTAAGGTAGCTTCTCCTCTCTGTATGATCTTGAACGCGTCGCCTATAGAATGGCTTGCCGTCGCGCAGGCGGTTACAGCGGCTGAATTGGGCCCTTTAAAACCCAATTCTATAGAAACGATACCGGACGCCATATTAACGATCAGCATAGGTATAAGAAACGGTGAGATCCTGCTGGCAGCTTTATCTTCTTCAGGATTCCTTATATATTTCTCGTGTTCCATTTCGACCGTATGCAACCCGCCTATCCCTGACCCAATATACACCCCCGCTTCATTCGGGTTTATTTTGTCATAGTCCAGGCCGGAATCCTCAAATGCCATTTTAGCTGCTGCTATAGCGAACTTCACGAAAGGATCAAGACGTTTTACCTGTTTCGGCAGAATATATAACGTAGGATCAAAATCTTTAACTTCCGCGGCGATCTGAGAAATAAAAGGCGAGGCATCAAAAGCTTTCAACCTGTCAACACCGGTATTTCCCTCTACCATGTTTCTCCAGGCATCTTCAACATTATTACCTACGGGAGTAACTGCCCCTACTCCCGTAAGCACTACTCTTTTTTTCGACATCGTTATCAGCTCTTTGTTATTTGGTTTTACTACTTGCTTGCAGCTTTATCTTCAACGTATTTTATGGCTTCACCGACTGTGGTCAGTTTTTCAGCATCTTCATCGGGTATCTCGGCACCAAATTCTTCCTCAAGAGCCATAACCAGTTCTACTGTATCAAGCGAATCCGCTCCAAGATCATCAATAAATTTTGCATCATCTTTAACTTCTTCGATCTTTACACCAAGCTGTTCCGCTACAATTGATTTTACCTTATCACCTAATTCTGACATTTGTTCCTCCTTAATTTGAAGATTTTATACCCCCAAAATCCTTTCTTACATTACCATCCCACCGTCAACTTTAACAACTTCACCTGTTATGTACCCGGATTGATCACTGGCTAAAAAAAGAGCTAGATTCGCCACATCTCTGGGCTGTCCCATTTTTTTAAGCGGTATAAGCTCTAGAAGTTTGGATCTGGCGTCTTCTCCCAGCTTATCGGTCATATCCGTCTGGATGAACCCGGGAGCGATCGCGTTAACGTTTATATTTCTCTGCCCTAGCTCTTTCGCGACCGATTTCGTCATAGCTATCAAACCGCCTTTACTGGCAGAATAATTCGCCTGCCCCGCGTTACCCATGATCCCTATTATCGAAGCCATGTTCACGATCTTCCCGCTTCTTTTTTTCATCATCGGCCGGGCCACAGCTTTAGTGCAATTAAAAGCCCCTTTCAAATTAACATCCAGGACTGAATTCCACTCGTCTTCACTCATTCGCATAACCAGATTATCCCGGGTAATTCCGGCATTGTTGACAAGTATATCTAAACCTCCGAAATTGTCAAGAATTTTCTTAACAAAAGACTCGACTTCCTCCATAATGGTAACATCCACAACGCTGGTAAGGACTTTTCTGCCTGTTCCCGCCTCGATCTCAGCTTTAGTTTCAGCAAGCGCCTGTTCGTTCACGTCACATATCGCCAGATCCGATCCTTCTTCGGCAAAGCGAACGGCAATATCTTTGCCTATTCCCCGGGCTGCCCCTGTTATCATAGAAATTTTGTTTTTAAGAATCATGCTCACCTCCATTTTCGAACTAAATTTTAGCAATAATACGTTATTTGTCAAGCAAATAAACATATTATTAAAATAAATATTTACATTTCCTTTATATATAAAGCGATAAAGTGTCCCATCAAGTGAATTGTTCCGAAAAAGAAACAAACCTGAATGCGGCTTTACTTGTTGCATAAGAAGCTCAAAAAAAAGAACCCGCACTCAACGCGGGTTCTTTAAAAGTATATACTCCTGCTCGGAGATATTGCTCAATTCACACATTCCAGCATATTCCTCTCTTTCCAATCCTTCTGGAATTTATGATCTTTATGTGTTTTAAGCGCGGGTATTAAAGTACTGGTATCGATTGCCCCTTTGGATACAAGTTTACCTGGGTGCCCCAGACTTTGATCCAGTGCTTTCGATATGTTAATTCCGGACTCCTGCATGTTTTTCATTTCACGTGTTAAAAGTTTTGGAGTCGACCCGCCTTTCGGATCCAGCAATACGGCACCGTAACGGGCGGTTTTGTATTTCTGTTCTATTAATTTCGCGGCCGGTTTTTTTAGAGGAGTGAACTGCCTGTTATTCTC